>JAZDGV010000062.1:0-2185 GCA_043806535.1 Candidatus Aenigmatarchaeota archaeon | reverse complement strand
TATCTCTGCCTTTCCAATCTTTCGTTATTCTTCGCCTGCTCTATCGAGTTTTTCTCGACGTCCAAGACAAACACGGGCTTCTTCGTGTTTATTCCAAAATGATGGAATTTTCCGGAGCCTATGAACAGAAAACAACCGACTTTGTCTTCAACCGACGTGGCCGCTGTGGCATCGCATCCGAGAATCTGTCCTGCGTGCTTAGCCCCGCATTTTTTCGTCGATTTGCCTATGAGAACTTTCTTGCTGGAGGATTCAAAGAAGCCTTTGACGGCTCGAAGAGAATCCAAGTATTGAACTGTTGTCACCAAACCGACCGCATCGAATTCTTTGAAAAGCTCCGAGAATTTCTGAAGCGTTTTCGTGGGGTCGTATTCTATGTGATATTCCATATATTCGACAGGGACTTCCGTTTTTATGCCCAGGTCCGAATGGCCGTAGTGAACAATCTTCTCACAGCCAAGCCTTTTCGCCTCGGCGCCAGCGACATCGCACGCCCCATAACAAGTGTCAACTGATAAGATTGGAACATAGCCCTGGCTCTCGAAGTCTTCGGCTATCTCTAAAAAATTCTTCTTGAGACCTTCCGGAACCTGAATCAAGACTCTTTTCATAAAACATCATAGAAAATGCGAGGCTTATAAAACCGATTATCTGAGCCTGGGGATTGGTATTGCTTTGATCTTCGAGAAGATCGCCTCAAAAAAGCCTTCATCGGTTTTTACGGGCGCTTCCCCTGTTATCTCTGCCGCCAATTGCGTGAATTCTCTCGACGCCTTTGCGTTAGGGTTGAATGTGGTGACGGGTTGTTTTGCCGCCAGGCTTTTCAGCACGTTCTTGTCGTACGGTATCGACGCTATCACCGGCATCTCGGTCAATTGCTCTATCTCCTTCTTTGAAAGTTCGTGCCGCTCGTTTGTCACCATGTTCAGCACGACGCCGAGCCTCGTTTTTTCGCCTTTGATCATTTCCTTTGTCCTTATGATGTCCATCACAGCTGGGACATAAGGCGTCGTAACGAACAATATCTCGTCGCTCAAGCTCAGCGTCAATTGCGACTCTTTTCCCAAGCCGGGCGCCGCGTCAAGGAGTATTATGTCGACTTTCCCGAGCAGCTGCTTTATGTGCTTCTTTACGTTCGCCGTGTCAATGCCTTCCGCGTCCTTCACCCCGAGCGACGCGGGGATTATCTTCATGCCGGTCGGGTGCGTGTAAATAGCGCTCTCTATATGGGCGTCTCCTTTCAACACCTGATTCAAAGTTACGGGCACGAAATGCATGCCAAGCGACATGCTCAAATGGGATGTGGTAATGTTGCAATCCACCAGAAGAACGTCTTTCTTGAACTTGCTCGCGAGCTCGGCGCCCAAGTTCATGACTATCGTAGTCTTTCCTACGCCGCCTTTCCCCGAAACAACGCCGATTATTCTTGTCATCTTCCATTCCTCTTTTGCAGCGGTTCTTCGCTCGCCCCGTTAAGTTCTTCTGCCAATTGCTTCCTGACTTTTTCAAACGTCTTCTTGTTTATTTTCCCGTCATTGGCTAAATCTTTTAGTGCCGCCATCTCTCTTATTATTTTCCTTCTCCTCGATGCGACTCTCATGCCATCAAAGTTGAACGCTGGATAGCTTATTTTTGCGCTCGCCTGCTTTCCCATGACCAACTGCTTCAGCTCCTCAAGTTCTTCTGCCTTGGTGTTTTTTGGGGCGCTTGTTATAACCTTGTAATCCAGAAACTTCGCTATCTGCTTCCCGGACGGCATCTTGATGCTTTCAGCGGATTCTCTCAGCGAGATTATGAAAGGTTTGATTCTTTGCGCATAGCTCTTCTTGGGGATTCGCTCCTCCGGATAGTCGAAGTCGTCAATTTCATCGTCTTCGGCGGTTTTCGCTTGCTTCTGCTTCGCCGAGGGTATTTCAATTGCGGGGGGCGTTATTAGGAAAAGCTTGTCGTCAAGCGCGAAAATCCTGCAGTCATTTGCCAGGGAGATTCTTTTTACCTTGTCTATAAGCCTTTTTACGTCCTCGGGCTTCATCATTTTGATGCTCATCAAGGTAACAGCTTTCTTGTCCCTTATGGAGTTAAAAACATCGCTTTCTCCGGTGTCTGTCGGGGTTATATATTTAATAGTAATCAATTATCTTCACCAATAGTATTTTGTGAGCGCTCTCAGAAATATTTAAGAGTT
>JAZDGV010000061.1:0-10999 GCA_043806535.1 Candidatus Aenigmatarchaeota archaeon | reverse complement strand
GCAAACATTTACGCGTCCGTGTCAACGCCCAGCGCTTCCTATCTTGGGAGCATGGCGTACACGACAATATCATTCTCCAACAGCGGATATGGCGCAGCGTATGCCAGCTTCAACGCATATGTGTGCAGATCCGATGGCACCAATTGCGCACGCATGGACTGCAACCCGAGCTCTTCCGCTTACATAAGCGGCTATGGCACAGCGTCAGCCAGCTGCTATGCCAACGTCAATGAATATTCGTATCATTACATCAGAGTCGACTATAGCTGGAGCGGATATGCGCAAACCGCAACGTCAGGCGCATTCAATGTGCTTGGTGGCTATGGTTATCCGTGCACTGCGCAATATTTGAACAATTATCAATGCTCCGGGAATGCGAGACAGCGCCAATACCAGAATTCGGATTGCTCATACGCATGGAACACAATTGAGACATGCTCCAATTGGTGTTCGGGCGGCGTGTGCCAGCCGTCGGGAAACTGCGTCGCACAATATGATGGAAATTACCAGTGCTCGGGAAATGTGAGGCAGAGACAATATCAACGCTCTGATTGCACGTTGGAGTGGCACAGCATAGAAACCTGCTCGAGCGGATGCTCAAGCACGGGTTGTTCGTCATCTTCATATTGCTCGTCCCAGCAACTGAACAATTACAGATGCGACGGAAATTACAGGCAGCAACAGCATCAGAATTCCGATTGCTCGACGGCATGGAGCAATTATGAATATTGCTCCAACGGCTGCTCGAACGGATATTGCAACAGTTACACTGGCTACACTTACAGCTACACGCCTGCGTCATGCGCCTCGCAATATCTCAACAATTATCAATGCAGCGGAAGCGTCAAGCAGCGCCAGTATCAGAATTCAGACTGCTCAACGACATGGTTTGACATGGAGACATGTCTGTACGGCTGCTCGAACGGATTCTGCGCGAGCCCGCAATTCCAGACAGCGATATCCGTGCCGTCTGGTTGCGACCTGTCGATATCGATGAACAATGACGCAACGCTGCAGAAAGGCATGTCCGCTGTTGTAAGCGGGTACATAAAGGACCAGAACGGAAATTTCCTGAGGATTCCTTTCAAGTTCTATGCGAACGACGAGTTCGTTGTCGACGGGAAGTCCAACGAGTTCGGCTACTGGCAGGCAGGATTCACTCCTACAACGGCTGGAAAGAAAGAGCTCAAGATTACGATTCCAAGTTGCAATGTAAAAAAGACGGGTGAAATGACCGTGGCTGAAAAAGTCTCTGTGTTGAAGAAATCAGAAGTCAGCGTTTACCCTGCTTCCATAGACACACAACCGGGAAAGGACAGTCTGCTCGTGATAGAGAGCAATCTCAAAGGCATTCAGGTAAAAATCGACGGCGTCCCTGCAGGATGGCTGAATCCGTCGGAATTGACAATAGAGGACGACAAGAGCTATGTGCATGTCAATCCTGTTGATGGCGCAACTGGAATTTACGAACTCAATATCACCGGATATTCGGATGGGCAGGTCGCATTCAACAAAAAGGTAAGCTTCTTCGTATCGAGAAAGACTTTTTTCGGCGCGCAGGTTGACTTCCAGGATTTGGGAGCTGTCGTAGTTTCCAGAATTCTGGATTTGAGCGGCCTGATTGCGCTTGTGATAATCGCGTACTTGGCGCTCGTATTTTACAACAGGGGATACAGAATAAGCTTTGTTTTGCCAAAAACAAGGGATAAGCAAACTTATTTGAGTGATGTGAAGAGAAAAATCGAGCAGGATGTAATTTTCGAGTAATGCGCAGGCTGATTTTAGGAATAGGTATTTAAGTTTTAACCTCATCGTAATGTTAGGCTGATGAAATGAGGTTATCCGCAATTTTTGGCTTAATAACATTACTTTTCGTGGCTCAGTTCGCATCAGCCTCTCCCATGGACCTCCAATTATCTTTGTCCCAGATGAGTTCGTGCCCTTGCGCTTCCGCAAACCAGATGTTCGCGGTCACCAACACTGGACTGGTGTCCGACACTTTCAAATTTTTGTCAGACTCGAACTGGGTCACGTTTGCCGGCTGTGAAGTCGGAACCGTTGCCAACAACGAAGTCGTATTGGCGGCTGGAGAGACAACGACCTGCTCTGTTTTCGTGACGCCGGCGTGCGGCGCGAATTTCGGGGATTCCACATTAACGATAAGCGCGAAATCCTTGTCGACCAGCGCCATTGTTTCAAGGCAGTTGGGTTTCAGCGTTCTGGCTTGCAACGCTGTCGAGATAGGCGCGAATGATGCGGGCGCGTGCAAGAACGAGAAAATAACAATACCTGTCGCTGTGAAGAACATCGGGAGATACACTGAAACGTTCGCCTTGAGCGCCTCTGTCGCTGGAAAATTCGATTCCAAGGAATTTGTTCTGGCGCCTGGGGAGTCCAAGATTTCCAATTTTGAAATAGCCGCAGCGACGCAAAAAATAAATTTTGTTGTCAAATCAAAAGATTCCGGCGCGACCGCTTCGAAGGAAATCTCGATTTCCAGCGAAGATTGCTACTCATTCAGTTCGAGCATCGTGCCTGCGGAGGATCTGGTTTGCCTGAGAAAACCCGCGAAATTTGAGTTGAAAATAAGGAATACCGGCGCAAGAGGCGACGTTTACCAGATAAAAGCCGACGCCAACATCAGCGACAACCAGATTTTGCTTGACGCGGGCGCCGAGAAAACCGTAATACTCGAAGCGTATCCAAAGGCGGTTGGCAAGTTCAATTTTGTTGCGAACGTGACTTCTGTTGCAAAGGACGTGACGCAGCAGGCCAAATCGACCATCGATACCAAGGAGTGCGGGGCTGTAACCATGTTCGCAGACGCAGATTCCAAATCCTCGTGCGGCAATGAAAAAACCACTTTCCAGATAACAATCAAGAACATAGGCGCGGTGACAGAGCTTTATGAAATCAAGTCCAGCATCGGGACGCTGGATGTAGTAAAGGTGCTTTTGGATTCGGGTGAATCCAGAACAGTCAACTTGGATGTGATGGTTGGCGCACAGCCGAAAAATTATGCGATTGCTGTCAACGTTACAGCCGGATCGCTCACGGAAAAAATCAACTTGAACCTTGGCGTTGAACCTTGTTACAAGTCGGAACTGTCAATAATTCCGAATGCGATTTCTATATGTCCTGGAAAAGTTGCCGCTTATAACGCTGTCATCGCCAACAAAGGAAAATACGCCGACATTTTCAACATAACGTCCTCGAATAAAATAATTGCGAATAGCGTGTCTTTGCAGCCCGGCGAAAACAGGACATTCCCGTTCACAATAGAGTACAGCGATGCGCCCGGCGTCTATCGCATAGACGTTAATGCAACCTCGCAGAATTCGAAATCATCGGCGCAGGCGGGATTGGTCTTGAAAGACTTGGGCGCATGCTACGGCTCAACGCTGACAGCTGCAGTGACAAGCAAAATGATTCTTCCTTCGAACTCAACGTTGTATGAGATTTCCGTGAAGAATACCGGCATAGAGACGATGACGTATAGTGTGAATGTGTCAGGTCCTTCCTGGATAAAGCCCGGTGTAGAGTCGTTGGAGCTGAAGTCGAATGAGACTGCTAAATTGTATCTTTATGCGCTTCCGCCTGCTGGAACCGAGTTGAAGAAATACACTTCCACTGTAACAGTCACGTCAGCTAAAGGCGCGTCGTCATCGATACAAGTGAGCACCGAAGTTGTGAGCAAAACCGCAGGCGCCACAACGACCACTACGCTGAAGAATGCGACAACAACCACTCTTGTCAATATTCCGACATCATCGAGAACAATGCTGGTGATAGGGATAATCCTGGCAATCGCGGTGATACTGCTTCTGAGATACGTCATACTGAAGAAATAGGGTTGACTCTAAAAGAGTCTTATAGCATCTTTTATCATTTCTTTTGGTATATAATCATACTTCTTTCCTTTGTAGGTAAATGTTCTACAATTAACAGAATGCCCAATTAATTGACAACAGTCTGAACATAAATTTGATTTTAATCCAGAATATTTATTCAATACTTTTTCTATATCTTTACCATTAACCAATATCGTTGGTGAAAGGTAGATTTTTGATTTTGGAAGTCTTTTTTCTTTAAAGTCTATTTTTACTTTAGTGTTCTTCATTACTTTTTTCAATTCTTTCAGAGTCAATTTCACAGACTTGTCTGTAGAAGCACACCTATTACAAACAGTTTTATCATAGTATAGGAATTCTATCTTCAACATATTTTCATACTTGTCTTTGCTTATTCAAATTTATGTTTTCTTGTTTGCTAATGTAGATTTTCTTGAATACTTTTTCTGTGAATATAACTTAGTTACTCGTATTCTAGAAATTCGTAAATGCGGCTGGAGCGGACGCCGGAATATATCATCGCCGTGCCCAGAGACGTGTAAGCGATTGTTTTCCATATGTTCATTCTGGTGCCGCCGACAAACCTCTTCAGCAGGAACTGGGCGATAATCCGTTTGGGGCTTGACCAGTTGCCGTTGACATAGTCAAGGACGTCGCTGTACGATCTCACCAGCCTCACCCTTGTCCATTCCATCACATCATCGACAGCGTGATAAGACGTTTCAAACTTGACCTTTTTCTTCAATACGCATTTTATCACTTCGTCAACGCTGTGCGCATTCATGATATTCACCGAAGCGCCGACCATAAAGGAGCTGTGCGCGTCGCTGCCGACAGTCACAGGCATCCTTGTCTTTTTCGCGAATCTCTTCGCCTTGCCGTTGGCGAACCTGTCGATATTCAGGGAATTGAATATTTCGAATGCGTCGCAAAACCGCGCCAAACGGCCTATGCCCTCCCTCCGTATGTCGAATGGGTGCGGGGCGATTGCGATTCCTCCGTTGCCGTGGATTTCGTCTATGGTCTCCTGAAGCGTCAATCCTCTTTTTATTTTTTCCTCCACGCCAAGCGCCAATACATGACCGTCCGCGGTCGATACTTCCACGCCCGGAATCAGCAATACTCCCAGACGCTTCGCCTCAATCTTTGCTTTGCGAAGGGCGGACACGGCATCATGGTCTGTTATGGCAATGCCGTCGAATTTAAGAAGCTTCGCGGTTTTGACAAGGTCCTCTGCGCTGGATATGCCCTCCCACGGTATTTTGCTTCCTCTTGAATGGTCCGAGTGACAATGCAGTTCGAATCGCATAGCATTCACGGTTAATATAATAGAAGGGCAATATTAAAATTTAAAACCAAATTGCCTATAGACGACTATAAGAATAAATTGATTGGATTTCAAGTAGATGTTTATGAGAACCGAGAAAGGGCTCGAATTAACAGCGGTTGGCGGCCATGTAGCTGGGTTGAACCACGTCGGAATAATCATGGACGGCAACAGGCGCTTCGCCAAGCGTTTGATGCTCGAGCCGTGGAGAGGGCATGAGTGGGGGTCAAAGAAGTTTGAAGAGGTTTTGGATTGGTGCCTCGAAATCGGAATAAAGCACGTCACTCTTTATGCGCTGTCCATTGAGAACCTTTCCGGCCGCCCGCGAGAAGAACTGGAATTCCTGTTCAAGCTGATGAAGGATGTTGCGAAAGGCGTCATTGATGACGAAAACCACAAAGTTCACACGAACAAGGTCCGCGTAAACGTGATAGGAAAAACGGAGTTGCTCCCGCCGGACCTTAGGAACGCCATCAGGGAAGCGATGGAACTTACGAAAGGGTATTCCGATTTTTTCCTTAACTTCTGCGTTGCGTATGGCGGACGGCAGGAGATGGCTGAAGCTGTCAGGAAAATAGTCGACAAGGTCGAGCGCAAGGAAATCAGCGCCAGCGACATTAACGAGGAAGTCATAAAGGACAATTTGTACACTTCCGGCATGCCGGATCCAGATTTGATAATAAGGACAGGAGGCGAGAAGCGCCTGAGCAACTTTTTGCTGTTTCAATCGGCTTACTCCGAGCTGTATTTCACCGACAAGACGTGGCCGGAATTCAGAAAGGAAGATTTTCTGGACGCGATAAGCGAGTTTCAAGACAGGCAGCGAAGGTTCGGAAAGTGAGTTATGAGCGAATTGAATTTGATATCCATCGGGCTTGTCGCGATTGTAATCGGGTTTCTTTTGGTCGTTTCCGGCACGATAATATCGGCGGCGCAGCAGAAGAAGGCGGAGTTCGGCTTTGCGGGGTTCATAGGACCCTTCCCTATAGGTTTTGGGACGGGTAAGGATGCCCTGCTCCTCACGTTGCTTATAGCGATGGCGGTCATACTACTGATGAACTTCATGAGATAGATGGTGATAATAACGGTTGAAAAAATCAAAAAAGGCGAGAGAATACTCCTGGCAGGGAAAAAGTCGTTCTTGGTGGAAGCGTCCAAAGATTTCCACAGCCAGTTCGGAGTAATAAAAGTCGGCAGCCTTGTTGGAAAGAGGTTCGGGACAAGGATAAAAGCCGCGCAAGGCGAAGAGTTTTTCGCACTGCGCCCAAATCTGATAGATTTTTTGCATAAAAAGCTGGAAAGGATGCCGCAGATAATATCGTTGAAAGACTGCGCGCTCATAACCGCATACGCGGGGTTGTCGCCCGGTTATCGCGTTGCTGACGCAGGGACAGGTTCTGGTTTTTTGGCGCTGTTCATGGCGAACATCGCAAGGCCGGGAGGCAAAGTCTATACGTATGAGGTCAGGAAAGACTTTTTCGATGTCGCAAAGAGAAACATAAATGAGTCGGGGCTTGGCGCTTGGGTCGAGATAAAGAACCGGGATGTTTCAAAAATCAAGGAGAAAGAACTTGATTTAATGACTCTGGACATGCCGAACGCGGAAAGAATGCTTCCTATCGCAGAGAAAGCGTTGAAAGCCGGCGGGTTTCTGGCGGTATACTCGCCCTACGCAGAGCAAATGCAGTCGGTTCTCAAAGCGCTTGAGCTGACATCGCTGCTCCACGTGAAGACCTTTGAGGCGCATGTGCGCGAATACCAAAGCGAAGAAGGCTTCACCCGCCCGAAAACGATGGGGATAAATTTCACGGGATACATCACAATAGCAAGAAAGATCAAGAATTAATCCGAGATAACAAATTATCTTAGGGGATGAAAATGACGGTGGAGAAAATAACTGCTTTCGGGCACGAATGTGTGACTTCAAAGCACGACACGACGCTGGAAATCACAAAGGAGAGGGAAATGGGCTGGGAAGCTCATTGTATAGTAGGCGTAAAATCAAACAAGTCCTGCGCAGACCTGTCCGAAAAGCTGAAAAAAGCCGCGATTGAAGGGAAGCGAATGGTGATAAACATCAAAGCCGGCGATGTTTCCGATCGCATAATAGCTTACGGACATCCTGATTTGATGCTCACAAACGACCACAGCATAGTAATAAGGCGCTCGAATTTCATAGACGACAGAACCTTGGCGATACACGCCAGCAAATCGTCCAACCGCCTGAACAGGGAACTTGTGAGAAAGCTGCAAGACCCTTCGCAAAAAGTTGAGATAACCATAGAGTTCTGATCCCGATGATTTCTGCCGGTATTCTTTTTGCCTTTGTCACGATGTTGACATGGGGCATCGCAGATGTCTTCGCGAAGAAAGCTATCGAGAAGACCGGAGAGATGAAGCCTCTTCTTTACGGTCAGGTTGTAGGGACCGTGCCTATAATTATCTACGCTGCCGCGTTCCTGAAAATTCCATTGATATCATTGGAGATTTTTGCGTTAGGCGCGATAAGCGGTTTCCTTACGATAGCTGCATACCTTTCGTTCTATAAGGGAATGAAAAAAGGCAATCTCGCAATAGTGAACCCGATTACGGGAAGTTACACGCTCATAACCACGCTGCTCGGAATGATATTTTTCCAGGAAAGCCTGAAATTCCATCACATGATCGCCATTGCATTGGTTTTTGTTGGTGCGTTCCTGGCTTCGGCGGACCTGAAAAGAATAAAATTAAAAATCGTTCCTGGCGTGCCTGAGGCGGTTTTTGCAATGCTCGGGTTCGGTGTGGGGCTTTTTATCATCAAGTTCGTCTCGGTCGCAACCGGCGCTATAATATCTTTCCTTCTCCTAAGAATCGTCGGATTGTTTATTCTTCTCGCTTATTCCTCGCTGTCAAAGATTGATATCAAGCTTCCGAGTGGAAGCGTGCTCGGCTACATAACTCTTGTCGGGATTCTAGATGCCATCGGGCAGCTTGGATTCAACGCGGCAATAACGATGGAGCAGATGTCGTTGGTCGCGCCTGTGATAGCCGGTTTTCCGGCAGTGACAGTGATATTGGCAATATTGTTTCTCAAGGAAAGGCCTGCATTCAGCCAGAAAATCGGAATAGTGTCGATTCTCGCCGGATTGGTATTGATATCCGCGATATAGACGGGTTTTTTATTCTAGCCTTTTAATTAAGAAACATGTCCCCGCTTGAAACAAACAGGAAACTAGTCAAGATGGTTTACGAGACTCGCAAGGACTGGTCAAAAAAGGGCGATTTTGGGAAATTGCTTGTGATTGGCGGCTCGAAAAAATATTCCGGCTCTCCTGCGCTGGTCGCTTTGTCCGCGTATGCGTCCGGGTGCGATTTGGTGACTGTCGCATCACCCGAGCGAGCCGCAAACATAGTAGCTTCATTCTCCCCAGACATCATTACAGTCCCTCTAGCCGGTGATTACCTCAGCAACAGGCATTTGAAAACAATACAGGAATTGGAGAAAAACTCCGATGCGATCGTGATTGGAAACGGTTTGGAGCGCAGCAATGAAACGCTCACCGCAATAAGAGCGATAATACAAAAAACGGAAAAACCGGTTGTAATAGATGCCGATGCTATATACGCAATAGCGCATCACAAGGAGATTCTAAAGGGAAAGTCTGCGATAATCACGCCGCACAGCCACGAGTTCAAAATACTTTATGGAATCAGTTTGGACCACAACATACACAACAGGATGGAAGCGTGCAACAAGGTCGGGAAGGAGTTCAATGTGGCTGTCCTGCTGAAAGGGTATCATGATGCTATATCCGACGGGAAGAACGATGCGATAAACAAGACGGGAAATTCTTACATGACTAAAGGCGGCACGGGCGACACGCTGGCAGGGGTTTGCGGCGCGCTGCTTTCCAGGGGCGTGAATCCGTTTGTCGCGGCGTCGTGCGCGGCTTACATAAACGGAACGGCTGGAGATTTGTGCGCGAAGGACTGGGGCGAAGGATTGACCGCAGAGAAACTAATCTGCTACATACCAAAAGCGCTCAAAATGCATCTCTGACCGGGTCAGATTTTCTTTGACATGTAAGGCCCTTCCAGCGCATAGCCGAATTTTCTGAAATATTCGCGCGCGCCCACGCCGGATATCACAGCTATCTTGTCTGCGCCCAATTCTTCTTTTGCTATCAGCTCCGCTTCGTTCAAAAGTTTTTTGCCGTATCCGCGATGCTGGTAAGGTTTTATGAAACCACGCTCGTTTCCTCCCAGGCTTTTTTCCAATCCATAAACATGGATTTCCCGCACAAGCGCAGTTGTCCTGGTTATCTCTGGCCTGAATGGTGCCGAAGGCATTCTCAAACGCAACAGCCCGATTAGAACGTCATTGTCCGTGTCATCGAAGCTCAAGAATATTTCCTTTCCGCCGGAAGCGTCGTAATCAAACCTGTTAAGACCTATCGCTTTTTCGTTTATTTTTCCCCCGCGCAACAGCCTGTATCCTACTTCCCTACACCTGATACATTCGCACCTCGCGCCGAGCTCCATGGCTTTCTCGTGTATCATATCACGGAGATGGGTTTGTCTCACGTTTGATGTTATGTACTCCGACGGTATGTCGCGCATTATTCTTGTTATCCTGACGTATCTCGGGACGATTTGTTTCATCTTCACTATGAGTTCAATAAGCTCGTCCAATTCATACGGCTTATGCTCTCCACGCCTGGTCATTTTCTCAAGCTCTGTACCTTGGATGACGAGGCAGGGATAGATTTTGATCCCGTCCGGCCTGAACGATTCGTCGTCAAAAACTTTCTTGAAGTTCTTCAAGTCGGACGCCATATTTGAACGCGGCAGGTTTACCATCGTATGATAATGCACTTTGAAACACGAGTCTTTCAGAAGCTTTGTCGCTTCAGCAACGTCTTTGACAGAATGCCCCCTCTTCGTTATTTCATAGCTCTTGTTGTCTATTGTTTGGACGCCAAGCTCCACGCGTGTTGCGCCGAAATCGAGCATTGTGTTTATGTGAGGCTGTTTCGACCAGTCCGGCCGCGTCTCCACGCACAGCCCGACGCATCTGCGAGAGGCTTTTTCGTTTTTCTTCTTTGCGTCATCAAGATTTTTTGACGTGGAATTGTTCAGCGCATCGTAGCACGACTTTATGAAACCGTATTGGTACGCCTTGGGCGCAGAAAGGAATGTCCCGCCCATCACAATCAATTCCACCTTGTCCGTGCCATGCCCCAATTCATTCAGAACTCTCAGCCTTCCCTGCACCTGCAAATACGGGTCATAGCCGCATCTTATTGCCCTGAGGACAACCGGGCTTTTCGGAAGATAGCTTTTGGGTGTGTCGGGCATTGAGGGGCAATAAACGCATTTTCCGACGCAGGGGAGCGGCTTTGTCATCACAGAAACTATTGTCACGCCTGATATCGTCCTCACTTTTTTTCTCACGTTCGGACCGAAGCGGGCGCCGATTGAAGTTGACAAAGTCGACTTCTGCTTGCGCACGCTTCTACTGGCGCGCATGCTAAAATATCGATAGCCGAATAATAAATATGGCTGGAAAGCTCAGCGACAAAAACGTGCGAAAAGTCTACGACGCCATAGCGCCGGGCTGGTATCATGTCAGGCGGCGCAGCATCACAGACCTCTCCGAAGTCAGCGGTTGGAGGCCGGGAAAATTGCTGGACATAGGATGTGGAACTGCCGCATACTTGAAAGACTTGCAAGCCTTGGGATTTGATTGCGTCGGGGTTGATTTCAGCGGAAAAACCCTTTATTGGGCGGCACGATGGAAAAGCCATGTTGGTATTGATTATGCGCTGGTCCAGGGCAACGT
>JAZDGV010000060.1:0-4897 GCA_043806535.1 Candidatus Aenigmatarchaeota archaeon | reverse complement strand
ACAATGTCGACAAGCTTGTGCGTCAAGTCGTCTTCGCTTCTCTCGCCTGTTTCAAGCGTTATGCTCGGCCTCACAGTTACAGGCGGGATGGGCAACAGCGTTACTATCAGCCACTCCGGCCTTATCCTGACTCTTACGAGTTCTAGGTCTTCGTCGGGGATTCGCTCGAACCTTTCCCTGATTGTCGCGGGATTGAGCGGATTCTTGTCCTCCCAGAATGTATAGGGTTTTTCGAACTTTATTTCTCCTTGTTCTTGCGCACAATGCGGGCATTTTTTCAAAGCCTTTTTGTAAAGGGCCTTTATCGCCGTCTTTTCCCTGCTCTCCGTAAGAAGTTTCCCGCAGGCGCGGCACGTCACCTTGAGAAGCCTGTAGATGAATTTCACGTATAGCACATGTATGATCGGTCGCGCCATCTCCAGGTATCCGAAGTGGCCGTTGCAATCGCCGACAGAGCCGCCGCATGTCCTGCAGCGCAGACCCGGGTCGATGACGCCCAGGCGAGGATCCATAACTCCCCCGTCTATGGGATAGCCGTCCGGATCATAGAGCTCTGCACGCGCTATCCGCACAGCTGCCATTTTCGATATTATCTTCGGCGACAGCACGTTGAAATCAATCGATTCGACTTTTTTCATTTTCAATTCATCTCGGTTTGTAAATTATCGTTGTGATTTGAAGCAGAGCATCAGACTGAAGCAGACCAATGGTCTGCTTCGGCTTGCGCCTCTGCTTCTAGTTATTGCGCTTCATTCAACTTTTATCCTTCAGCTTTATTTTCGGGTATATCAGCAATGACTTGAGCTCGTCAAGCATGAGTTTGAACGCGTATGACATCTCCACCACGCTTATCTTGGACTCCCCGCAGAACGAGCAGATCATCTTGCCCTTTGTCCTGTCGTTTATCGCGATCATTCCGCAGTTCTCGCAAATCGGCATGATATGTTTGTCCGAGTCGAAACGCTCTTTTAGCACCATCGCGGCTCCGTGCGCTATCAAACAATCCTTTTCCATTTCCCCCAGTCGCAAGCCGCCTTCCTTCGCCCTGCCCTCTGTCGGCTGTTTCGTCAGGAGCGCGACAGGACCGCGCGACCTCGCGTGTATCTTGTTCGCCACCATGTGGTCAAGTTTCTGATAATATACTATTCCTGTGTAAATGAGAACTTCGTACTTCTTGCCCGTCTTTCCGTCATACATCACTTCCTTGCCGTCTTCCCTGAACCCGAGTTTTTCCAAAGTCGCCCTCGTGTCCTTCTCGTCGACGCCGCTGAAACCGGTCGAATTTATCTTCTCCCCGTTCAGCGCAGCGACTTTGCCGGATATTATCTCAAGCAATTGCCCTATCGTCATCCTTGACGGCAGCGAATGCGGGTTGAATATTATATCAGGCACAACGCCAGATTCCGTGAAAGGCATGTCCTCGTGCGGGACTATCAATCCCACTATTCCTTTTTGTCCGTGCCTTGAAGACAGCTTGTCGCCAAGCTCGAGAACTCTTTCATCCCTTACGGATATTTTGATGAGCTTGTTCCCTTCTATGGATTCTGACACGACAATCTTGTCCACTATCCCGCGCTCGCCATGGCGAACGGTTATCGATGATTCACGCCTGTTCTCGATTCCTGTCATGAATTCTTCCACTGTTCCCAAGAATCTCAGCGGCGATATCTTCCCTACAAGAACGCTGCCGGACTCGACAGGCGTTTCAAGATTTACTATGCCGTCTTCTCCCAGATGCTTGTAATCATTCTCGGAGCGATAGCCGCGGACCGTTGGAGGCGGAATGCATATCTCGTCTTCCTGCCCTCCCCAGTATTTTTTCTCATCCGTTTCGTATATCCTGTAGTAAATAGAGCGCAGCAAGCCGCGCTCTATGGAGCCCTTGTTGATGACTATGGCGTCTTCCATGTTGTAGCCTTCATACGAGAGCACGGCAACGACAAGGTTCTGCCCTGCCGGATGATCCTTTAATCCGACCACATCGACCGTGTCTGTCTGAACGATGGGGGTTTGCGGATAGACAAGAATGTTCGATTTGGTATCTGTGCGCAGCAAAAAATTAGACGCATACATGCCTATCGATTGGCCTGCCATCTTCGCGCCATAGTTCACTCGATCGCCTCTGTTATGCTCGGCGAATGGTATCAGCGATGCGGATATGCCGAGTATTACGTGCGGGCTTATTTCCAAGTGGGTGTGTTCTTCGTCAAGATCCTTTTCCGTAAGCGCGACATATGCATTCTCTTCTTCTTCCGCGTCAAGGAATTCTATGATCCCCTGCTTCACCAAATCGGACCAGGCGATGCGGCCGGCTTTGAGCTTTTCAATATCTTCGTTTGTCAGCTTCGGCTTTCCTTTCTCGACTATTATCAGCGGCCTTCTCAGCCTTCCGGAATCCGTGTTTATCCTGATTTCATCAAACTCCTTGTAATAAACAACATTCATCTTTTCCGACAGCAGACCGGCGCGCCTCTTTTTCCGTATGTCTTCTACGTATTTCTCCGGCTTTGTTGCTGTGCCTATGAACTTCCCATTGAAGTACATGTCAGACATATTCATTCAACCTATAACCTTAACTTTCGACTTCTATCGACTCGAGGAAATTCTTGTTCTCGTCGTCGCTCATACCGGGCGTTATCTCCGCCATGAGCGCAAGGTATTTCCTGAGTCCTATCGAAGGGCCTTCCGGCGTCTCGGCGGGGCACAGCCTTCCCCAGTGCGTCAAATGCAGCTCACGCGCCTCGAAATGCTCCTGCGTGGTTGTGAGCGGCGACAATACGTTTCTCAAGTGCGACAATGTCCTCATGAAATTCCCGCGCTCAAGCCTCTGCGAAATGCCTGTTCGCCCGCCCACCCATGCGCCTGTCGCCAGCGCAGACACTAATTGATTTGTAAGGACGTTTGATTCTACGACCGATTGTATTGAAGGGACTTTCCCGCGCTTGGCGAGCTTCTGGTAGTTGTAGGAAATTCGAGTGAGAAGCCCCCATCTCCCGAGCAGTATCGACCTGAACATGAGCTCCAAAAGGTTTCCGGACATTCTCAACCGCTTGTTCGCATAGTGGTCCATGTCGTCCTCGACAAGTCGCCCCATAATGAGTTCGATGAGTTTCTTAACAACCTTTGCAAGGTATTTGGCTTTCTCGAGCCTGTTCTCGGGCGCCTGCCCGATGTGCGGTAACAGGTATCTGTCGATAACCTGTTCTGCTCTCTGCGTCCTGTATTCCGGCGCGACTTTCAAATGCTTCCCGATGAAATCCAATGCGTCTGCGACAGATTTGACTTCGCTCTCGTATATGTTAGGATAGAATTCCTCGGTTATTTTCGAGTCGTTCGATATCGCCGAGACTATGTCCTTGTCCTTTTCAAGCTTGAGCGCTTTCATCAGCGAGATTATCGGCAGCTTGTGCACGTTCGCAAAGGAGATTGTTATCGTCCCGTCTTGGCGCATGTCCACCATGTGGCGCTGGACGAACCCGTCCTTCTCCGAGCTTATCCTCGCCGTGGCGACCAGCGTCCCAAGGTTTTTTTTCTCGAGTATTATCCTGTTCGGGGAAATTTCTTCCACGAGAACCAGCACGCGCTCCGTGCCGTTGACTATGAAATAACCGCCGGGGTCCTGCGGATCCTCGCCTATTGACACGAGTTCCTCCGGATTGAGCTTTGTCGTGGAGCACAGGCCGGATTTGAGCATCGCCGGCAAATCTCCGATATGGACCATCACCGGCTTTTCTTCTATCTCGTTTATGATTTGCGTCATCTCAACGAAAACGGGAGCGGCGTATGAAAGGTTTCTCAGCCTCGCTTCCATCGGGAATATTTTCCTGATCGAGCCGTCCGATTCCTTGACAGACGGTTCTCCGACCTTCACCTTGCCCAGTCTTATTCTCAGGTGAAGCTCGGGAATTTCCGGCTTTATTTCGCCTATGCTTGAAATTATTTTTTGGAGTCTGTTGTTTACGAAATCGTTGAAAGATTCCAATTGGTACTTTACGAATCCCCTTTCTTTTGCGAATGCGCTAATCAGAGGTTTTGATTCCATAAGTCCACCTTTTTTACTCCGCGGAGTCCTTGACGACAATCCTGTAGTATACAGCTTCCCCGGCTGTCCTGGATTTTCTTGTTATTTTCAGGACGTCCCCGACCTGCGCCCCTATGCTCTCTATCACGGGGTCCGTGTCAATAATTCTCGGGAGCTGCTTGGTAGTTATTTTATATTTTTCCAGAAGCGCCCTGATTTCGTCAGGCGTGAGAATTTCATGCTTGGGCACGAGCGCATGCAAGGTTACGTTGAATTCTTCCTTCATCTCTTTTTTCACCAATTTTTATTGTGGGCCCGGCGGGATTTGAACCCACGACTCCCGGGTATCTTCGTTTTTTCATCGCGTGTTTTCGCACGCTCTATGCTTTTAAGCAACATGAACAAATGGGGGAAAGGTTTTCTCCCATCGGCGCGTTGTGAACTTAAAAGCCCGGTACTCTACCAGGCTGAGTTACGGGCCCAGCGCCCTGGCCGGGAATCTCGTTCCCCTTGTTTTAAGAGGGGTAATTCGAACCCGGGTCTCAAGCGTGACAGGCTTGTATGATAACCGCTACACTACCAGGGCAGCATTACATGATTTGATGTCGTATGATAAAAATGAATCAGCAGACTGAAACAGACCCAAAGGTCTGTTTCGAATTGCACCAATATGAGAGGCTGTCGCTGGAGAAATGCGCTCTATAAAGAGATGTGTGAAGGTTTTCTTGGAGTTCAATATACCACCAAAGCCAGCCAAATTGAAAACATCTATGATGTTCTGAATATGACCATTAAGTCAGGCAGCGTACTGGGTTTCGCAATCCTTTACGGATAACTACAGCCCGGGTCGCGGGAGAGCTTGACTTCCGTGTTCGG
>JAZDGV010000059.1:0-2720 GCA_043806535.1 Candidatus Aenigmatarchaeota archaeon | reverse complement strand
TATCATTTTCTCGAGATTTTCTATCATAAAGGTCCCATTATCCTTGCGCCTGAAAAAATTTAAAGCGCGCTGGGAAATAATAATTATGCAGGACTTTAAGAATAAGGTTGCCGTTGTCACCGGTTCCACGCGCGGCATCGGGAAAGCCATAGCGCTGGCATTCGCCCGCGCAGGCGCAAACGTGGTTGTGTGCGGTCGGGATTTGAAGAATGCGCAAAAAGCTGCGAATGAGATAAAGAAGAGCGGCAAAGCGCGCTGCATCGCTTTCAAGTGCGACGTTTCCGACTCGCGCGACGTAAAGAAGATGGTCGAAGCTGTTATCGCCGAGTTCGGTAAAATTGACATACTCGTGAACAACGCCGGAGTCGTGGACAGCGGTTCCTTGACAGAATTGGCTGAAGGGTCGTGGGACAGGACAATCGATGTTGATTTGAAAGGCGTCTTCCTCTGCTCGCAAGCTGTCGCCAAGCACATGATAAAGAGAAAACACGGGAAGATTGTCAATATCGCATCAATTGCCGGACTGGTCGGTTTCTTGGGCGCGCCCCATTATTGTGCGGCGAAAGGCGGCGTTGTCAATCTCACAAAGGAGATGGCACTCGAATTGGCGCGGTTCGGGGTAAATGTCAATGCGATAGCGCCGGGCATAATTGAGACAGATATGACAAAGGGCATGTTGTCTGATGAGAAGTCCAGACAGGCGACGCTGGCAAACATACCGCTCAAGAGGATTGGAAAACCCGAGGACATTGCGAATGCGGCCCTCTTTCTTGCATCGGATGACGCTTCTTACATAACGGGGACAACATTGATTGTTGATGGCGGCTGGACAGAACAATAAAAAACAAAAATCCTATTCCTGCACTAGCAGCTTCGCTTTCTCCGCATCATACTTCCAGTCAGCCGGAAGCTTCTTCATCTTTATGTAATATTTTACCAGGGAGCGCACCTTCGACTCGGTCTTTTCCAAGCCCCTGCGCCCGTGCGCGTCTTGCTTATTGGTGCCGAGATGCCTGTGAATATTTACCGCTCTTTTCAGAAGGTCGAACAAATCTTCGGGGATTTCCTTCATTTTTCCCTTGAGTATCATTGTCATTGTCTTTCCGGTGACCGCTTTCGCGGAAGGAATCCCGTATTGGTCGCGCAAAATCAAGCCGATTTTCGCGGCAGTCTTCTTTTCTGAGAAAAGCTTCAAGACTATCTGCTCCACCTCTTCGGGAGTGTACGTGAGCCATTCAGGTTTCTTGTTCTTCAATGATTTTTTCACCATTTTCAAACACTTCTCAGCCTTTTAATTCTCTAAAGATTTGTGCTCGAAACTTATATATCCTTGCGCCTGAGGCTTCGTCTCTC
The DNA here is from genome assembly GCA_043806535.1 of Candidatus Aenigmatarchaeota archaeon. Lineage (GTDB taxonomy): Archaea > Aenigmatarchaeota > Aenigmatarchaeia > JACPZZ01 > JACPZZ01 > JAZDGV01. The sequence goes on along the minus strand of JAZDGV010000059.1, from coordinate 1,367 downwards.
CCCATGCCCGCCTTGTCCAGCAGACAATCTAGGAACTGTTTCGCGCCCATTTTGTACTCTGTCGCGACTTGCGGCAGCAGCAAACCGGATTTTGAGCCGCGCGTGATTATCAAACCGTCCTTGCCGACTTCCATGAATTTCTCATAGTTTTCAAACGCGCTTTGCCGCTTGATTAATTCCGGAGGCGTAAGGATGGAAACTTCGATTCTTATGTCCTTGAGTTCGCTTTCGCGTAGAGCCTGAAATCTCGGATCGCCGCATGCGGCTATCGCCGAGTCTATCAGATTCTCCAACAATGCGCCTGCCGGATACGGATGCCCTATGCAGCCTCTCAGCTTTTCGTGCTTGGTCAGCGTCACAAACACGCCCGACGGTTCTTTGAGCCGCTCCGGAAATTCCGCGGGCTTCAATACTTTCCTTTTCCTCGCCCAGAGCTCAACGGCTTCGCGCGCTATTTTCACGCAAGCCTCGCCTTCGGATTTTTTCAGCGCCATCCCCATCACATGATATTGTTGATTGACACATACCTAGGGTATGTGTCTGTTTGCAAATACCTTTAATTAGTGGGCGAAAGACTATATTAAACCGAACCCAAATCTTCAAGGAGAAAGCATGATCGCCGATTTTGTTTCAAATTTCATATTTGACTGGATAAGCGCTCTCGGATATCTTGGAATCCTGTTCTTTATGGCGCTGGAATCCGCTGCGCTGCCTGTGCCGAGCGAGATAGTAATGCCTTTCGCGGGCTATCTGGCATACCTTGGAAAATTCGACATGTTTCTGGTCGTTGCGATGGGGACCATTGGAAACCTGCTAGGCTCGGTTGTCGCGTATTATGTCGGGCTTCTGGGCGGCAGGCCTCTCATAAAACGCTATGGAAAGTATTTTCTGGTTCATGAGAAAAAACTCGTGCTCGCCGAGAGATTTTTCGGGGCGCACGGCGACAAAGCTGTTTTGGTATCAAGGATGCTGCCTATCGTAAGGACTTTCATATCAATACCGGCTGGAATAGGCAAGATGAATTTCAAGAGGTTCTTGATTTACACAGCAATCGGCTCTGCGCCATGGTCGTTGCTCTTGGCATGCCTCGGGTTTGCGCTGGGCCCCAACTGGAAAGATGTAATAGGCTTTTTCAACCAGCTCGACATATTGATAATATTGGCAATCATAATGGTTTCAGCGTATTATTTGAAGCCTTCCGCTTTCAGGCGAAAAAAGTGATTGGATGATAATAACAAAGGACAAGATGGAGATAATAGAGGCGATAAACTGCGTTCGCCAGGAGATGGGGCTTGAGCCCTATTCAACCGACGCGCTTGGCAGGCTGGACAGGGAGCGGCTGCAGGAACTTTTCGACAAGCTTTTCG
>JAZDGV010000058.1:0-3001 GCA_043806535.1 Candidatus Aenigmatarchaeota archaeon | reverse complement strand
ATACCAGTCCTCTTTTCATGGGGAAATTGCGGAAGACCCGAGCGTGATGAGAAAGGCTTTGAGATACACGAACATGCCAGGCTTTGCGAAAAAAGCCGCGAGGATGGTTGCCAGAAGGGGCGAAGAAGATGTTTACCTTGTCGTATTCAAGGACGAATCCATTCAAGGAAAGTCGCAGGATAAAATCGTCGGGATGCAGACGTTTTCTTATTATCCTGACAAGAATTTTGCGGTCAGCTGGTACCTGGCTATCGACCCGGCGCACAGGGGAAGATTCTCGCCGTCGTCCATGATAGAATCCATAAAGAAAAAAGTGGAAGAATACGCTTCCCGTTATGGCAAAAAACCGCTGGGTCTGTTCGGCGAAATCGAGCATACCAATACCAAGATGGCGCATGCGATGGAAAGGTACGCCGGAATGAAAAAGCTCGAGGGCATGAATTATCTTTGCCACCCGTTCAGGGAAGGCGAAAGACCGACTCCGGCCAGCCTTTATTTTCTCCGGATGGGCGAAAAATCCGCTTCCCTTTTGACGCCGGACGAGAAGATTGACATTGTAAAAACAATTTACAGCCGCGGGTACAGCATAAAGAAAGTCGATAAAGACCCGGTTTTCCAGCAGGTTGTTGCGAGCATCAACAAGCGAAAGCCCGATGCGTCAAGCTATCAGCCGAGACGGCCGGCATGAATTCTTCCGCAGGAAGATAATAGTCGAATATGGAATTCTCAGAGAAGGAAAACCCAAATCAATCCTAAAATCCCAGCTAGCGCGAGCCAAGCTTCCTTGCTCCAAGCCATGATTTTTGACCCGTCCAGCGGCGGGAATGGAACCATATTGAAGATGGCGAGCCAAGCGTTGATTTGCGCAGCGTATTGGAAGGCGGAATTCGGATAAAACGAGTTAATCAAAATCAAAATCAGCGCAAGAGCGGCGTTTGTCGCAGGGCCGGATAATGAAATCAAGCCGGATTCTTTTCTGCCGATTCTTGCATAGCCGAAATGCATCAGGCTTTTCGGATAAATCATGACAGCGCCCGGCGCCGCGAACACGAAATTCCCGCCAGTGGCAAGCGATAGAACAACAGCTAGTATCAGCCCTTCGGGCCACATGCGGTAATGCGCGTAGCAATTGAATTTTCTTGCGACCGTCCTGTGGGCGAATTCATGAAAAACGAAACCTGTCAATATCACCAGCGCGGAGAGCAACAACAGCGATGGGTTTGAAAGAAATTCCGGGTACGAGAACACGAATATCAGCGCAAGCGCTGAGACTAACACGTCCTTGGCTTCCTGCGGGTTTATGTCGAAAATTTTCATATGAAGCACTATTCAAAAATCAGGCGCATGGCGTCGTAGATGTTACTAGCCTCTGCAACGCTTATCCCGGCGGTCTGGCTCACGTTCATACTTACGCTTTTCCATTCAGTGGAGCAGAACTTTGAAAGCAGGAATTCCCTGCATTTCTTCTCATAGGTCCTTTCGACATCGAAGGACTGCCCTTCCGGGACTATGAACAGCGTGGCGCCAAGTTCTTTCGCGGCTTGCGCCTTCGACAAAACTTCTCCGACTTGCCCGATGGAGCCGTCGGGCTCTATGGTTCCTGTGATCATCACGTCGCTCCTGATGCGCCTCCCTTCCAGAGCCGCTATGGTCGCGAGCGTCAGCGCAGCTCCCGCAGAAGGGCCTTCGACAGCAGAAGCGTTCGTGACGATGGAATAAGTGATGTCGTAGTTGCCTATCCTCAGCCCGGACGCGCTTTCCGCGACCCTTCCCGCGACCCGTATGGAGTTTTGCGTGTCGATCCAGAAGACCAGGCTGTTGATGTCGACGAGCACTTTCCCTGTTCCGGGCGTTGCCTGGACGGTGAGATTGGTGACAACTCCGTTTCCGTCCTCATCGACAGCCGGAACGAGTATGGTAGAATAGCCCGGCGTTATGTTCGTTCCGGGAGAGTTGACGTTTGCGACCGATACTATCGTGCTGCCGCCTGTTCCAGCGTTGAGCGCGACGGACGCGCCATATCCCAGCGCAATTCCTATAACCAGCAGAATCCAGAAGTTTTTCATAATAATCCTATTCATTTTCACCGAAGAAAAATATAAGCAGAGGGCATGCCGTCAGTGGATGCCAGAGCTGTCGCAGGTTTTCCTGAAAACCCTTCTCCACCCCGCGCCCCTGCAAACGCCGTGACGCACAGCTTATGGCTGCTCGCTTCCGCGCCTCGCCAATTTTGCTGCGATCAAGGCTCTGCAGGACAGGGCTTCTCGGTCAGGCTTAAAGGTCCTGCGGCAGCTTTGAAACCGCCTTCAGACTGCGGCCTCGCCTAAGACTGCTTGCGATTGCACAGGGAGCCTAACCCTGCGGCCGGAGGTCCTCTGCGCTTATTCTTAAAATTTCTTAATTTAAAAAGGTTCAGCGCCTGACGACCAAAGTTAATAAGACGGAACAGCGTAATTTGATTTATGAAGACCCGCAAAGGGCGCGATTCGACCAAGCACGTGGCTGTGTGGATTCTCGGCGCGCTCGCCGGATTGATAGGCGCATGGATTGCCGGGCATCTTGAGAAGACGGTGGGCGTCTCAGACTTTGGCTATGCGCTCGGGTTTTTCGCCGCGTTCATCCTGTTTTTGGGAATGGGCTGGATGTGGGTTTCAGTCGCCATCGCTGTCGAGGAAGAATAAGTTACAAGCAATCAACTATTCGCTCAATCACAGCGTTTCTCGTCCCCACCCGCACCACGTATTTCCCTTTTGCGAACACGGGATAGCTGTTAACCAATGTTATCGCCTTCTGCGGCGCGATTGTGAAGTTGCCCGCGTTGGTCTTGTTCAATTGGTTTATTTCATCCGCGCTTAACGCTCGGTTCCATATCGCGACTTCGTCGATGGCGCCGTTGAGATAGTTTAAGTCTGCTCCTGCACTCTGCCTACCTAAATTAAACGAATTAACCATAACTATTGAGTTAAGTCCGGCATTGGTGGCCGTGCCTATCTGAACCCCA
>JAZDGV010000057.1:0-5782 GCA_043806535.1 Candidatus Aenigmatarchaeota archaeon | reverse complement strand
CGCGAACTTCACGGTTTCAAGCTCGTTGAGATTCAATCCGTGCTGGCTTTTTCCGTCTATTTTTTCCGGCTCTATCTTTGCCACGTGGAACCATTTCGCGATTTTTTCTATCTCGGGTTTTATCCGCTCGCGCTGGCTCGGGCTGAGCATCTTGGAGTCTTTCACGTTTATTTTCCGCAGCCTGCTTTCATCGCTCTCGTCTATGAGCGCTCCGCACACTACTAACGGTCCTATAACGCAGCCCCTTCCAGCCTCGTCAATTCCAAGCGCAAGCGTCATTTTGAGCATCTCACTATTCAGGATATCTACAAGTTTTAAATATATACCGCACAACTCAAATAAGGTAAAGCGTGCTTAAAGCGGGATGGAGCAGCTTGGAGTGCTCGTTGGGCTCATAACCCAAAGGTCGCTGGTTCAAATCCGGCTCCCGCTAATCCTTTTCTTTTAGAAACTCATGCCGGTTATTTTTTCATATGATGATATGTAACGCCGCCTTGTTGCGTCCACTATCTCCGGCGTGAGTATGGGTTCTGCCATTCTCGTGCCCGCTTCGGGACGAACCGCCTTATTTTTCCAACCGCGCTGTTCAAGCAAGAAGTCACGCACAAATTGCTTGTCATAGCTGGGCGGGCTTATGCCGACCCTGTAGAGCGCTTCTTCCCAGAATCTCGACGAGTCGGGCGTGCCAAGTTCATCACCAAGAACAAGGCCGTCATGAATCTCAGAATTCAATCCGAACTCCATTTTTTCATCAGCAACGATTATTCCGCCGAGTCTGGCTCCTTCGGAAACCATGCGATGAATTCTTGAACCAAGATTTACGGCTTCTTCAAGCCGGCGCGAAGTCAAATATCCGCCTTCTACGACTTCCTTGTATGAAAGTGGCCTGTCACCTTTCTCGCGCTTGGTTGTAAATTCAATGACAGTTTCTGGCAATCTCTCTGCAAGAGCGAGACCGTCGGGAAGCCTTACACTTCCAAATTGGCGCTCGCCTTCCTGATACCTTTCATGCATCGAACCGAACATGTAATCGCGGGCTATAACTTCGACTGGAAGCATTTTCAAGGCGTGCACAAGGGTTTCACTTGGTCCAATCATCTGGATTGCGTGCGTTTTAACGCCCATGCGCCCGGCCTTTTGCATATGATGATACGACAGCCTGTTAAGAACCTCGCCTTTATCGGGAATCTCGTCGGCAAGCAGAATGTCAAATGCCGACAACCTGTTTGTAGCGTCGAGAATGAGCTTTCCGTTTCTTAGATCGTATACGTCCCTTACTTTGCCCTCGTATATTTTTTTCATCCAATCCATCCCAATCTTATTTCTTAAAACATTTATCTTTTAAAATAGAGGTTAATCGAAGAAATGCTATGACAAACGCACTTTATTTGAAGGATTCCTACCAGAAGGAATTTGAAGCCGCGGTCGTAAGCGCGGAAGGCAACAAAGTAATCTTGGACGCGACCGCGTTCTATCCGGCGTCCGGCGGGCAGCCAAACGACACCGGCACCATTGCCAGGATTTCGGACTCAAAGGAATTCAAAGTCGTCAATGTAACCAAGTCGCAAGGCGATATAATCCACGAACTGGATGCGGAAGGATTGAAAACCGGCGACAGGGCAATTGGCAAAATCGACTGGGAAAGGCGATATGCGCTGATGAAAATGCACACATCCGCCCACTTGCTCAGCGAAATATTCAACAGGGAAACAGGCGCGCTGATAACCGGCAACCAACTTGGAATCGACAAATCGAGAATCGATTTCAGCCTTGAAAACATGGACCGTCAAAAGATTTCTGAATGTTTTGAGAAAGCGAATGAAGCCGCAAAGCAAAACCTGCCAGTCGCTACAAAATTCATGAAGCGCGAAGACGCGATGCGCGTGCCGAACATAACCAAACTCGCAAACGTCTTGCCGCCGAGCATCGACGTGCTGAGGATTGTCGAAATCGGGAATGGAGATAAAAAATTCGACGTGCAGGCAGACGGCGGAACCCATGTTGCCAATACAAGCGAGATTGGAAGAATAGAACTTCTCGACATCGAAAACAAGGGAAAAAACAACCGAAGGGTTTATTACAAAGTCGTTTGATTCCCAAATTTATCCGTCCCGCGCCGTTATTATTGTTATGAAAAGAATCTCCGCCATTGCGCTTTTCTGCTCAGTTATAGGATTAGCGCTGATCTATTTCGCAGCGGCCAACCTGGAGCCCGCCTCAATCGGAATCGACCAGATAAATGCGGACTATGTCGGGAAGACTGTTGAAATTGTCGGAACGGTCTTGAGCGCTTACAAATCGGAAGATACTTTGTTTCTTTCCATCTCTGACGGAAGCGGGGTGATAAATGTTGTGATATTTTCCAACGTGTTGAATGAGCTGGAAGCGTCCAGCTTGGCGATAGCGAAAGGCTACAAAATCCGCGTGAGAGGGATTGTCGATGAATATAGAAGCAAGCTGGAGATAATACCGAGGAAAATTTCTGACATAACCGTGCTGGGATGAGCGATGATACTGGAAGAGGCTTTTATCGCGATGCTAATAGGGATTCCATTGGGCGTTGCCACTGGGCTGGTTCCCGGGCTCCATGTCAACACCCTCGTCGCCATAATTCTTCCGTTCTACCCAATGCTGCCGTTCTCCAATTATTTCGTCGTTTCACTGTTCGCATCCGTTTTGATAACCCATGTTTTCGTTTCTTTCATACCTTCCATATTTCTCGGTGCGCCGGACCCGGAGACTTCGCTGTCCGTGCTACCGGGCCACAAAATGCTGCTTGAGGGGCGCGGGCTGGAGGCGATAAAACTTACCGTAATCGGATCGCTCGGCGCTTTGATAGCAAGCCTTGTCTTGATTTTTCTTTTTTCAGGTTTTTTCGTATCGACTTACGAATTCTCAAGAAATTATTTGCATTATATTTTATTGGCTGTCGTCGCTTACATGGTATCCAGAGAGCTGCCCGGAAAAAGGTTGTACGCGCTCATGATTTTTATGCTTTCCGGGATTCTCGGATTTCTCGTGCTGCAAAGTTCTATCGTTCCGCAGCAGCACGCCTTGTTTCCCGTGCTTTCGGGGCTGTTCGGTGTCAGCACATTGTTGTTAAGCATCAATAGAAAGGGAAATATTCCAGCTCAGAAAACCGGCAGGATATTTATCGGCAAATCGGATTTGGCCAAATCCATCCTGATAGGATCGTTGGCAGGAATGGTCGTGGGGTTGCTGCCGGGCATCGGTTCAACACAGGCGACCATAATATCGCAGCAAATGTTTTCCCTTTTCGGCGCAGAGAAATTCTTGGTGGCAATGGCGGGAATAAACGCGGCTGATTCCGTCTTTTCACTGGGCTCTTTGCATCTTGTCGGAAATCCGCGCTCGGGCGTCTCTGTCGCTGTCGAGAAAGTGATGGGGAAAATCGGTTTTTACGATTTCATACTCCTTCTTGGCGTTGTCGCGTGTGCGGCAGGAGCGGCGGCGATAATAACACTAAAATTGTCGGAGCGCGTGTCGAAAGTCATGGGCGCATTTGATTATTCCGCGATATCCAAGTCCGTGGTTGCTTTCATTGCGCTCTCCGTGTATTTTTTCACGGGTCTCCCAGGCGTCTTGGTTTTGCTGACATCCGCATCCATGGGTATTCTAGCTTCTTCGCTCAGCGTCAATCGTTCTCATTGCATGGGCGTCCTCTTATTCCCGACAATATTGTTCTTCGCTGGCTTGACGCCATCCGTCGCCCAGTTCCTGGGAATTTGATTCAACCCAAATAGGCTGTCATGCAGTGGAAGCTGCCGAATCCAGAAGTCAAAGTGGTGGACGGTATTTCATAGACTCTAAATCCTGCCTTTTTTAGATTTTGGTTTGTTTGTTTTAAATGGGCGGATGAAAGGATATTGCCGTTGCCGATCGGAAGAATGTTGCTGCCCCATCCGTATGTTCCCTGTTGTTCTTCGTCGGGAACTTCGATGACCCTTAATTTGTTGTTTCGCATTGCCCACTCGTACGCGTTGACCAGCGGCTTTTCCCCTTCCCGCGCAACGGTTCGTTCCATCATCCTTTTATTTGCAAGCAGAGTCTCGTTGTCAAGCGGCATCATTATTGTGTCAAGATGCATTACGTTTTCTGTCGCGTATCTTTTTCTTGGGTCAAAAAAATCAGGAGCATAAAATTTCACGAGCCTTTGTATCCCACCCTTCCGTGTAATTTTTTCTGATTCAATTTCTATCCCCTCTCCGCTCAATGCGCTAATTCCCAAAAGCATTGACTTCTGAAGATAAAGAACGTCTCCACCGCTGCCGTATGCGTGCATTGTCGCGTCCCCGCCTTCTGTCCTGTTTGCCAGTCTGTGAATGTAATTCTCACTCCCTAAAGCAAGCTCGTGCACATCAGGCTCTTGCCTCCGGATCATCATCGCCATCCTTCCTTTGATCAATCCGTTCGGAGACGATATTACAGGATCCTGCGTAAAGTAAAGGGATGTTTGGGGCATCAATGTTTTCAACTTGCTGTAAACTTCCCTTCTCAGGGGATAAGGAAGTCTTCCGAACGATTCTCCGGATTCCAATCCCATCAATAAACCGGAAACTGGCGACTCTCTCATCCCTTCTTGCGCTTCTCGGATAGCATGCTGAACTTCTGCGTCAAATCTTCCGATAGCCGGTTCTGTTCTCCCGAATTCGCCTTCAAGATAATTCCTGCAACCGTCAGGGTTTTTGCTCAAAAGGTCTGTCAAATAAAGAACTTCTATTCCTTCTTCTCTCAAAGCTTTGCTCATTTCTCGATGTTCGTTTCGAGCGCTTTCCAGCCATTGTTCGGGCGATCTGGAATCATTTTTCAAGGAGGGGTCGAATCCCCAGAAATCCGGGTCTTTTACCGCTACTGCGGTTTCTGGGCCCGGTTCATGCACCAGAATAATGCTCGGTTTTTTGGTTTCTGTATCACATCTATATTGCGGCATTATATCATCGATGTGCGTAAAAGTTAAATAGCCATCAATGGTGTGCATTTTTGTGACCTGCCGTCACTAAAATCAATTAAAGGGAAGATTGAAATGTTGATGCTCGTCCACGCGCTGTTCGGAACATCCATTGCTTACCTGACTAGGTTTCCTGTGTTCTTTGCGCTGTTAGGCTCAATTGCTCCGGATTTCGACGGGTTGTGGGCGGCGCAAGCGGAACTTCATCGCCAGTGGTTCCACACGCCGCTGGCTGGATTGATAATCGCAGCTGCCATTTTTGCGTATTTCAAATTCCGCAAAAACAGCTGTGCGAAAGCCATGACTTTTTCTTTCCTTCTCGGATGGCTGTCGCATCTGTTGATTGACACGACAACCGTGTTCGGGATAATGTGGATTTATCCGGTCGGCACCTATTACACGACCGGCTGGTTCAGGTCGATTGAAACGCTTCCTAACATCGCGATTTCGGTTTTGTCGCTGGCTATATTCGCAGTCGGATTCGTTATAAAGAATCAGAAAAAGTCCGGGCTGGCGTTTCCAAAACTAAAAGCAACAAATCTCCAAAAGGCTTCAATAATATTCGCCCTGATGATGCTGTTCCTGTTCGCGTTCGCAAGACCCAAGTCGCAATTCCCGATAGGAGCTGAAATCGGAATCAACAGATTGCTGGAAAATGCAAATTCATATTCCGACAAATTCGTTACGGTGCAGGGCGTTGTCACTGACATCGCCGAAAACTATGGCGCCAAATCCGGAAACGCATACCAGCGGTTCTATTTGGGCAGCCTGGAGAACAACGACAGAATATTGATATTCAAATCCGCGAATATG
>JAZDGV010000056.1:0-2861 GCA_043806535.1 Candidatus Aenigmatarchaeota archaeon | reverse complement strand
CCGGATATTCTCGAAGCGCCGTGGGTCGTCATGTCGAACGAACAATTCCACCTGCTCGGGAGCAAGGTGCGCGAAGAGCTTGGATATTTGGACTGCCAGCAACTTTATTCGCAGTGGCTGGAATGGTTCGAGACGGAATTGAAAAAGAAAATTTAAAATGCCAATAAAATTCAGAGGTCTGTGAATGTTCTGGAAAAAAGACGAAGAGAAGATAAAGGACAAAATACAAAACATCGACATTCCGGACGAGGAATTCTTGTCGCATGAGTTCCGCGTTTTCATGGACGAGGAAAAGAACGCGACCCTGAAACTTAGCGCATTTGAGCGGGCGTGCAATTTCTGCGAGAAAATAATCAAGGTCGAGCCAGGCAAGTCGACGCAAGAATCCATGGGGCAAGCCATCGAATTCGCCGGTTTGCGCTGCACCCCCGCCAGCGTCACATCGCTCTCCGCGATTTCAATCGTGCTCCTGCTGATGTTCTCGCTGACAACCATACTCCTGGAAATCGTGCCAGTGCCCGCAGGCCTGGTAATGGTCGTCTTCTCGCTGCTTTTCGGGCTTTACATTTACAATTATCCGTCAACAAAATCCCGCGAGTTCCGCGTCAAAGCCTCGGAAGAGATTGTGCTCTCGGTTGTTTACATGGTGATAGCCATGCGCCTGGCGCCCAACCTCGAGAGCGCAATCAAGTTCGCGGCTGTCAATCTCACAGGACCGCTGGCAAAAGATTATCGAAAAGTCCTTTGGGACATCTACATGAGGAGGTATGAGAGCGCGGAAGAATCGCTGAAAGAATACACAAATAAAAAATGGAAGAACGAGAATCAGGAATTCGTGAGCGCAATAAACCTTGTGGTAAACTCAATCAACGAGCCGGAACAGAAAAGAAACGCTATGCTCGACGAAGCTATCGACGTGGTTCTCGCAGGCACCAAGGAGAGGATGAAGCATTACGCGCAAAACCTCAGGACGCCGGTTTTGATAATACACGCGCTCGGAATACTTTTGCCCATAATGGGGCTTGTGCTGTTTCCCGTGTTAATACTTTTCTTGTCCGATGTGATAAAGCCTTACATCCTTTTCATGCTTTACGATATCGTGCTTGCAGTGTTCCTTTGGTGGTACATAGATTACACGCTCTCCTCAAAGCCGCAGAGTCTTTCAAAGCCTGACGTTTCCCGCCATCCCGGAATGCCGAAAATCGGATGCTTCCGCATGAGCATTTTCGGATACAAATACGACATGCCGACCATACTCCCGACGCTGATTGTGTTCCTTACTTTCCTGTGGATCGGGCTCAACGGCTTGGCGCCAAGCGAGACGTCGAGCTTCATGCGCGTCATGTATTCGACGCTGATAATTTCCGGCACGGGCATAGCAATCGCGTTTTATTGCTACGCAAGCTCTTTCCAACGCGTCTCGATAAGGGACCAAGTCGTGTCTGTCGAGTCGGAGTTTGGCGAGGCGATATTCCAGCTCGGCAACCAATTGGCGTCGGGAATACCCATTGAGCGCGCGGTCGAGACGAGCCAGGAAAAAATACGGAACCTGAAGATATCCTCGTTCTTCGAGATGATAACCAACAACATCAAGAGGATGGGGATGACTTTCGAGCAAGCGGTCTTTGACAGGAATTACGGCGCCGTTTGGAACTATCCCTCGGCTTTGATAATCTCGGTGATGAAAGTGATAGTAGAGGCGTCAAAGAAAGGCGTGTTTGTCGCCTCGTCATCGATGATGTCGATAGCGAAATATCTCAAAGATGTCCATATCATTGAGGAGGACATGCGGGAAATTCTGGGAGAAACAACTTCGAGCATGAAGTTCCTGTCAGCGTTCCTCGCGCCTCTGGTCGCGGGCGTCACAGTCACCATGGGGCTTGTGATGCTGGACATAATCAAAGTCCTCGGCGAGAAGTTGGGGCAGTTGCCGTCAGGCGGCTCGCTCCCGCTGATGTCGGTTGTGAATTTCGGCCAAGCGAGTGTTTCGAGCGAAGTGTTTCAGATGATTGTCGGCATATACATGCTGGAAGTCATATTATTGACATCCACGTTCATAAGCAAAGTAGAATCGGGCGAGGACAAAATCGCGGCATATTCCGTAACAAGCAAAAACATTTTCGTCGGGCTGATAGTTTACACTCTTACGATAGCGTTCGTGTATTCCATATTCGGCAACCAGATACAGAACCTGCTGGTCGGAGGTCTTGTGTGAAATGGTCGCCAATGACCAGGTAAGGCTGCTGTTTTGGATTTTCGTGTTTTTCCTAGTCGCCTTCATGTTTTACACAATCGCAACGTACTTCCTCCCAAGGCTTATAAGATTCCAGCATCTGCCAGCATCAGGCGAGCGCGTAGTGGACAACGCAGAATTCATAGAGGAGCGCTTGGCATATTACGCCTGCGGCATATGGGAAAACAAGGAACAATTAGGAACGCTTTACGCCGAATCGCTGCATGCGAAATCCGTGGCAGGCAGCGTCACGGAGAACGGGATTAGAGCACATTTCACAGGCGACTGCTCTGGCATAAAAATCGATATCATCGGCTCGCTCGGCGAGGGCGAGGAGCGGGAAGTCAAATTCCGCGTAAGACTCGGCGATATTTCAATGGAATTCTGCAATAGGATATTTGACAAGGACGTGTGTTCCACATGATATCCGAATCTGTCAAGATGGCGCTTGTGGTCATAATAGCGCTCGCGGTGCTGGCTGTCATAGTAATGGCGACAATGCAGATTTCAAAGGAGACGGGCGGGCTTAAAGACGTTATCGATGAATGCGGCGGAACAGCGGTCGAAGCTTCAACCCGCCTGCCTTCAAGCTTGAAGTGCGTGAATCCGATAATACGGATTCTTTCTC
>JAZDGV010000055.1:0-6699 GCA_043806535.1 Candidatus Aenigmatarchaeota archaeon | reverse complement strand
TTTTATCTCCATTCCCGATTTCGACAATCCTCAGCACGTCGATGCTCGGCGGCAAGACGTTTGCGAGTTTGGTTATGTTCGGCACGCGCATCGCGTCTTCGCGCTTCATGAATTTTGCAGCGACTGGCAGGTTTTGCTTTGCGGTTTCATTCGCTTTTCTGAAGCATTCCGCAACTTTCTCCCGGTCCATGATCTCGAGGCTGAAGTCTATCCGCGACTTCTCAATTCCCAGTTGGTTGCCGGTTATCAGTGCGCCGGTCTCGCGGTTGAATATCTCGCTGAGCAAGTGCGCCGCTGTATGAGCGCGCATCAGCGCATATCGCCTTTCCCAGTCGATTTTGCCTATTACCGCGTCGTTGGTTTGTATTCCTTCCGCGTCCAGTTCGTGGATTATATCGCCTTGCGACTTTGTCACATTAACGACTTTGAATTCTTTTGAATCTGCGATTCTGACAACGGTTCCCGTGTCATTCGGCTGCCCGCCGGATGCTGGATAGAAAGCGGTCGCGTCCAAAATTATTTTGTTGCCTTCCGCGCTTGCGACTGAGGCTTCAAACTCCTTCAGATAAGAATCCTTCAAATAAAGCGCGTCCGACATGCGATTCCCTCCGATTAAAATTAGTAGCGGGGGCCGGATTTGAACCAGCGACCTTTGGGTTATGAGCCCAACGAGCACTCCAAGCTGCTCCACCCCGCTTTAAGCGAGCTTTACTTTATTTGAGTTGTGCGGTATATATTTAAAACTTGTAGATATCCTGAATAGTGAGATGCTCAAAATGATACTTTCGCTTGGCATTGACGAGGCGGGAAGAGGCTGTGTGATAGGACCACTAGTAGTGTGCGGAGCGCTCATAGACGAGAGCGATGAAAGCAGGCTGCGGAAAATGGGCGTAAAGGATTCCAAGATGCTCAGCCCCTCGCAACGCGAGCGGATAAAACTGGAGATAGAAAAAGTCGCGAAATGGTTCCACGTGGCAAAAATAGAGCCGGAAAGAATAGACGGAAAACCCCAACACGGTCTCAATCTCAACGAACTGGAGACTGTGAAGTTCGCGGAGATAATAAACCGCGCGTGCAATGAAAAACAAGTTGACAAGGTGATAATTGACGTTCCGGATGTCAACATCCAGAGATTCAAGTCTTTCCTCGCGAAGATGCTTTTCAACAAGGATGTGGTGATAATCGCGGAGCATTACGCGGACAAGAAATATGTCGCATGCAGCGCCGCGTCCATAATAGCAAAAGTCACGCGCGATGCGGATATAGAAAAATTGAAGGAGCAATATGGGGACTTTGGCAGCGGATATCCCTCTGACGCCCAATGCGTCAAGTGGCTCAACGAATGGTTTCAGGAGCATCACTCGTTTCCTCCGATAGTAAGGCATTCATGGGAAACGATATCGAACATAAAAAGCAAAAAACTGCAGGAAACGCTCAAAAGGTTTCTCAAGAAGTAGTTTTATAGCTTGGTCTACAAATAATGGATTAAAAAGGTGTGGCGATGAAGCAGGACAAGATGATTGCACTCATGAATACCGCGCTGGGAATGGCGACAGGCGCAGCCGCGTGGTACGTGTCAAAGTCGTACGATTCCACTGCGGCGCTGGCTTTGTCGGCCGCGGCAGCCGTTGCGCTCAACTTCGCCATAAGCAAGCACCTGAAGCTGCAAAAGACCGCAATATGGCTGTTTGCCTTTGTCCTACTGCTGACCTGGACGTTCCTGTTCAACGTCCTCGCCTGATTCGAATTAATTTAAATAAACTTCTTTAGGAAAGAAGTTTAATCAAGTAACCTTCTTTAGAAAAGAAGGTTAATCAAGAAATATAACATTTTAAACGAGAGTGGTTGCGATGGAAAGGACATACGCGTCTGAAATCAACAAGGCTATGAAAAGCAAAAGCGTACGCCTGTGCGGCTGGGTCGAAAGCATCCGTGACCTTGGAAACCTGAAGTTTATAATTCTCAGGGATGCGACAGGCACGGTTCAAATAACAATAAAGAAAGGGGACGCCGGCAAAAGTGTGATAGATGCGGCGGACAAGCTTGGCAGGGAGTTCGTGATAACAGTCGAGGGCGTTGTGAAGGAAAACGAGAAAGCGCCGAAAAGCGTCGAGATATCGCCTGCAAAAATCACAACACTCAGCGAATCAGCGACCATCTTTCCCACGGAAATTGGGGGTGCCGTAAAATCCAATCTTGACACGAGGCTGGACTGGCGCAGCCTGGACCTGAGAAATCCGAAAAACGCAGCAGTATTCAGGATTCAATCAAAACTTCTCGAAGGATTCAGGGAATACCTCGTAAAAAACAATTTCATGCAGGCGTTTACGCCTTGCATACTTGGGTCGACGTCGGAAGGCGGAAGCGAAGTGTTTCCGGTTGTTTATTTTGACAAGCAAGCGTTCTTGCGGCAAGATCCCCAATTGCACAGGCAGTTGTGCATAATCGCCGGCTTTGAAAAAATCTATGACATAGGTCCGTCATGGCGCGCGGAATTGTCGCATACTGTCAGGCATTTGTGCGAACATCGCGGAGTTGCGGTCGAGCTTGCGTTCATAAACGACGAGTATGACGTGATGAGAATCGAAGAGCAGTTGATAGATTCCGGGATAAACAAAGTTGCGAAAGACAGCAAAGAAGACTTTGAAATCCTGGGCGTTGAAATTCCAAAACTTAAGCTTCCATTCCCAGTGCTTGAGTTTCCGAAAGTGTATGACGTGCTCGCGGAGTTCGGAATCAAGTTATCGCCAGGAGAAGAATATGGCCGCGAAGCCGAAGAGACGCTTGGCGCATATGCGAAAGACAAATTTAAATCCGACTTCCTGTTCGTCAACAAGTTCCCGTTCGCCAAGAAACCGTTTTACGTGATGCGCGATGGGATGTATGCGCGCAGCACCGACCTGATATTCCGGGGCATAGAGCAGAGCTCGGGCGGCCAGCGCGAGCATCGCTATGATGAACTCATGAAGAACGTGAAAGAAAAGAAGCTCAATCCTTCGAGCATGGAATGGTTCACAAAATTCTTCAAGTTCGGCGCCCCGCCGCACGGCGGATTCTGCATGGGCGTTGAGAGATTCACGATGCAGCTCACAGGCGTTCAGAACGTGCGCGAAGCTACTTTGTTTCCGCGCGACCCGGAAAGGCTGCTTCCATAACTTTTTATTTTAATAAAAAATACCATAACATTAGGGATATCCATGACAGTGATTGTTGACAAGAAAAAATGCCTTTCGTGCGGCGGCTGCGTGGGCGTGTGCCCGAAGCTTGCGTTAGAGTTGAAGAACGGCTTGGAAGTTGTCTGCGACCCCGAGAAATGCATAAACTGTGCGTTATGCGTTAAGTTTTGCCCGGTCGGGGCATTGAAACTGTTAAAGTGATGAAATGGCTGACTATGATGTTGTCGTGATAGGCGCTGGACCGGCAGGTTCTGGCGTTGCCAAGGTCTGCGCGAAAGCAGGTTTGAGCGTCATTGTTTACGAGAAGATGCCCGCGCCTTTCGCGGTCAAGCGTTGCGCCGAAGGGTTGATGGGCGGGTTCGAGCGGGATTACGGAAAAGTGCCGAAAAAATGCATAGCCCAGGATATCAGCGGCGCGGTCTTCGTGGCTCCTGACAACAGGAGGTTCGCTTTCAAGATGTCCGGAGTGGGCGGTTATGTCCTCAACAGAAAATTTTTTGACCCGTGGCTCAACGAAGTCGCCATGAAGGAAGGCGCGGAATTCCATATGAACACCACGGTTTCGGATGTCATCAAGGAAAACGGTTTTGTGAAGGGCGTCAAGATTGCGGGCAAAGGCGGCGAGAAGGAAGTGGCGTCGAACGTTGTAGTTTCCGCGGAAGGCGTTGAAAGCGTCGTGGCGCGAAAAGCGGGATTGAACACGCTCAGCCTGATGGACAACCTATGGTCGGCTTACCAGGTCAAGATGGAAGACATCGAGCTGGAAGATTCTCACAAGCTTTACTTCTATTTCGGAAAAACGGTCGCCCCCAGGGGCTACTTGTGGATTTTCCCGAAGGGCGACGATTCAGCGAATGTCGGACTTGGCATAGACCCCAGGCTCGGCATGGCAAAGGATCATCTTATGCGCTTCATTGAAAAGACGCCTTCGCTCAAAAAGGGAAGAATCACCGAGCCTAACACGGGCGCGATACCTTCGGGCGGATTCCTGAAGAACATGGTTCTTGATGGTTTCGCTGTTGCCGGTGACTCTGCGCATCAGGTGAATCCGATACACGGGGGCGGGATCATAGAGGCTTACACCGCAGGCAACATACTCGGAAACGTGATTGTTGAATGCGCGGAAAAGGGCGATTTCTCAGCCAAAAGCCTGAGCAAATACAACGAGCTGTGGTGGGAGAAGCATGGTAAGAATCTCAGAAACGCGGAAAAAATAAGGGACATCGCTCTGGGGCTGTCGGACGAAGATCTGGGCGCAATATTCGAGAACACCAGCTTCGACGACGCAATCAACGTTTCCGAGGGCTCGCTGAAAGTCGCTGTCAAGCTACTTATGAAAAACCCGAAGCTTGCGTTCCTGGCAGCCAAGCTTCTCTGAGCGGCAGTCTTATCCCCGTCAAAAATTATATAAATCTATATAAAACTAGATATATATATGAAAAACGACTTCAAGTCCGTCCTTTTGAAGAGTGAGACTTGGAAAAAGCTCGTGCTGACGAAAGTCCGCGACGATTTCAGCAGCGCGGACGAACTGATAAACCGCATGATGAAGGAATACGAAAGAAACAGGAAGAAATGATACTATGGCATATATCCAACGTCTGGTGCTGCAGGGATTCAAGTCGTTCAACAAAAAAATAGCGATACCGTTCTCGCAGACGTTCAGCGTCGTGTGCGGGCCGAACGGCTCCGGAAAGAGCAACATAAACGATGCCGTGTGCTTTGTGCTGGGAAGGACAAGCGCCAAGTCCATGCGGGCGGACAGGCTTCATGAATTGATATTCCACGGCGGGCAATACAAAGCTCCCGCGGAGCTCGCAAGCGTGGGGCTGTACTTGGACAACTCCAACAAGGAGTTTCCGATTGAAGAAAGCACTTTGCACATAGAGCGGCGCGTTAACAAAACAGGCGTTAGCGTATACAGGATAAACGGAAAAATCGTCACTAGGCAGGAAGTGCTGGACGTCCTTTCCGCGGCGCGCATATTCCCGGACGGCTACAACATAATCCTGCAGGGCGACATAACGAACATAATCGAGATGGACTCGGTCGAGAGGAGGGTGATAATAGACGAAGTTTCCGGAATAAAGGAATATGACGAGAAGAAAGAGAAGTCCCAAAAAGAATTTGAGAAAGTCGAGCAGAAACTGAAGGAAGTCGGGCTGATAATCAGGGAGCGCGACGAGGCGTTCAAAAAGCTCAAGGAAGAGCGCGAAGTAGCGTTAAAATACATAAGCCTTAACAAGGAGTTGAAGAAGCTTAGGGCGTCTATCGCGCACAAGAGATTCTCGTCGTCGCAGACAATATTCCAATCGCTCACAAGCGAGATTGAGATAAAGGAGAAACAGATCGCCGACTTCAGCGCAGCGTTAGACGCTTTGGACACGGAAATCGAGAAAAAGGAAAAAGAATTAGAGCAGCTTCTAAAATTCGTTTTCGAAAGGTCCAAGAAAGTGCAAATCGTGCGGGAAGTCGAGGAGCTTCGCGCTAAAATCCTTCGCACGCGCGACAAGATCGAATACGACATACGCGAAAGAAACCGTTTGGAAATGATTGTAGCCAAGCTCGAGTCGATCGGGGAAAGCCAATTAAGCCGCCCTGTCGCAGAGATAACGAAGCTCAACAACCCGAACGTGTTCGGGACAATAATATCGCTCTGCAAGGTCGAGGACAAGTATCAAACAGCCGTAGAAGCCTGCGGCGGAAACCATTTGAACGATATTGTTGTAAAAGACGTGCGCACAGCCGAAGCCTGCATCAACCATCTCAAAGAAAATAAAATCGGAAGAGCGACATTCCTACCGCTGGACAAGATGGAAGAGTCTTTGAGGCTTCCCTCACTCACGCATTCGGAGCTGTCAAAATCCATAGGCTGGGCAAGCGACCTGATAGACTACGACAAGCGATACGACGCCGCTTTCAAGTTCGTTTTCGGCTCCACACTGATATTCGACAAGATAGAGAGCGCGAGGCACTTGATTGGCAAAGTAAGGATTGCGACCCTTGACGGGGATTTGATAGAACGCTCCGGCGCGATGATAGGGGGATATTTCAGGAGGAAGAAAGCGTTTGAATTCTCGGAGATGGACGAGTACAAATCCGCGATCAAGGCATTAGAGAACGAGATTTCAACGCTCAAGAAGCAAATCGACGAATACGACAAGGAGCTTGAGAAAAAAGTCGAGCAGGAGCGGCGAGAAGCGTTGGACATAGTGGACAGCGAGAAAGCGCGTTCGCGCCTGATGAAAGAAATAGAAGATTCGAAGCGCAAGCGCAAGAAAGCCTATGAAGATCGCCTGGACGTTCAGTCGCATATCAACAAGTTCAAGCTCCAGCGCGCGCGGACAGAAGCCGAGGTTGAAAATTCCTCACAGGATTTCGAGCAATACAAGGAAGAAAGGGACTTTTTGGATTTGCCGGTCGAGGAGATGGAATCCAGGACCAAGGTTGTCATCAGGGAAACCGAGTCGCTTGGCGCGGTGAACATGAAATCCATAGAAGAGTTTGAAAGGTTCGGGGAGGA
>JAZDGV010000054.1:0-7058 GCA_043806535.1 Candidatus Aenigmatarchaeota archaeon | reverse complement strand
TTTCCAATAGCCCGAAACTATCAGCGGTGTTATCGATGAATCTATCCATCCGTCGCATATGTCCTTCTCGCCGACAATGTCCCCGCCGCAGCCGCACTTTTTCAAATGATATTCTTCGTGCCTCGGGTCAGCCGGGAGTTTTTTCGGTGCGAATGTCTTGCCGCATTTGTCGCAATACCAGAACGGTATAGGAGTTCCATAGACCCTTTGCCGCGAGAAAATCCAGTTCCAGTCCATCGAATCGACCCAGTTCTTAAGCCGCGTTTTCATGTGCTCTGGATGCCATTCGATTTCGTCGGACATTTTCAAAACATCATTTGAGAATTCCGTCACTTTGATCGCCCATTGCTTCATTGGAATGAACTCTATCGGGTTCAAGCAAGCTTGCCGCTCGGTGTGGCACAGGACGTTGTGCTTGAACTTTTCCTCCTTCTCAACCAGGCCGAGCATGCCAAGCTGCTCCATTATCCGTATCCTTGCGTCCATGATTTTCAAACCTTTGGAATCCCCCGCGCTCTCGTTCATGCGGCCTTCTTTTGAGATTATGTTGAACGCCGGAAGATCGTATTTTTTCTGCCATTTTATGTCCATCTCGTCGCCGTATGTGCAGAGATAGACAGCTCCTGTTCCAAAAGTCATGTCAACATCCGTGTTTGAAATTACCGGCACTTCCCGGTCAACTATCGGAAGAATCACTTTCTTGTTCAAGAATTTGAAATATCTCTTGTCGTCCGGATGCACGAGCACCGCGACGCATGCCGGCAGCATCTCGGGACGAGTTGTGGCAATCACGATATGACCGACCGATCCCTTGACCGAGAGTTTTATGTAATACAAAACGCCGTCCATTTCAACATAACCCACTTCCGCCTTGGCGAGTGTCGTGCCACACTTGGTGCACCACATCACGGGGTGATCTATTCTTTCTATGAGATTCTTGTTGAACAGGTTGACGAGCGTCTTCTGCACAAAGGCGACATACTCCTGAGAATTTGTGAAATATTCATACGACCAGTCCGCCGAATAACCGAACTTTATCATGTAGTCCTTCATCTTCTTGATGCATTGGGTTGTCCATTCGTCGCACGCGCCCAGGAATTTTTTGTCGGACTTCCTGATTTTGTACTCCTTTTCGACCCTGAGCTCCGTGGGCAAACCGTGACAGTCCCAACCCTGCGGCAAAAGCACGTTGAAACCGTTCATCCTCTTGTATCTTGCCACGATGTCGTTCCATGTCCACCATAGAACGTGACCCATGTGGGGAACGCCGGAAGTGAAAGGCGGGGGAGTATCAATAACAAAACTCTTTTTTTTGCCGCTTTCATCGAATGCGTATATCCTGTTTTTCTCCCATTCCTTCTGCCATTTCTCTTCGCATTGTTTGGAATCGTAATTCTTGCTTATCATATGCTCACTTCTTGACAAATTTGTCCAGCGCGTTTACATTGTATTTATCCAAGTCTATCACCATGCCGTCTTCCGCGGCGACCACTCGGCATCCCGACTCTTTCTCTGCGCGCTTCGCTTCGTTGAACGGGTTGGCGTTGATCATTTTGAACCCGAAATGCTGGAATATCGCTATTTTCGGTTTCACTTCCTTTATAATATTAACCGCATCCCTTGTATTCAGGTGCATCTTCCACTCGTCGCCGTAAGGCCTCAGCACGTTCAATATCAGAATTTCCGAGCCTTTGTGAAAACCGGACAGTTCCTTGAAATATGCTCCGTCGCTGACATAGGATATCTGCTTTGAGCCCTTTATCACGAATCCTATGGCGTTCTTGTCCGAGTGCTGGGTGGGGGTCGCCTTTATTTTTATAGTGTTAACCCTCGCCTCTTCGTCCGGCCTCAGGCAAATGACTTTTTCCAGCGCTTTCAAGTAGAATTTCAATACGACCGGGCTGTTTTCGTCCGTTCCTTTCAAAGCCGCCTCCGGACCGATTATTATGCCCTTGTGGTCTATGCCGCCCTTTGTCATGCAGTCTATCACGGCGTTGCAGTCGTTGGAATGGTCTATGTGCGCGTGGGAAAGCAGAATCACGTCAACTTTCCTGAGGTCGACTCCAAATTGCTTCGCCCTTACCAGCGCGCCGGGTCCCGGGTCTATATGAAATGTAACTCCGTCCATTTCCAGGACCAGTCCGCCTGTCGATATCGGCTGCGAGGCCGTGACAAACCTCCCGCCGCCTGTTCCCAAAAAAGTCAATTTCGGCATATTAATCATTTTAAGTTGGCAAATTCCGTAAATATCTAATTTAATAGAACGTATTAATAAGACAGCTTTAATCTCTCTGATTCACAAAAAAACCGCAAAGGGAAATGATAGGCTGGTAAGGAAAGGTTAGCTGGTAAGGAAAACCTTGGTTTTCCTCGTAGAGGGCTGGTAGATCAACGGTAGATCGCGACGTTCGCAACGTCGAGGCTCTGGGTTCGAATCCCAGCCAGTCCATTCACAAATCTTCAGGCGATTTATATGAGACAAAGAAGGCTCGGCAGGACAGGCATGCGGGTTTCGGAAATAGGTTTCGGCTCGTGGGCTATAGGCGGGAGCGACTGGGGGAAGCAAAGCGACAGGGATTCTGCCGATGCGTTGAACAGGGCGCTGAACCTTGGCTGCAACTTCTTTGATACGGCCCTTAGTTACGGGGAAGGGCACAGCGAAAAACTTATCGGCGATGCGCTGAGAAAAAACAAGGCGCTGGAAGATGTCATCATAGCTACAAAGGTTCCGCCAAAAAACGGGTTGTGGGAGCCGCCCATCGGACAGCCGATAAGCGAGGCATTTCCTTCTGACTGGATAATCGAATGCTGCAATAAAAGTCTGAAGAACCTCGGGCGCAGTTATATAGATTTGCTACAGTTACACACATGGAACAAGTCGTGGGGCAATGAAACCGATTGGCATGAGACCCTGCTCAAGCTAAGGGATGATGGGAAAATCAGGGCATTCGGGATTTCTGTGAGCGGTCCTAGGCCTGACGAAGCCAATGCGCATGTCACGAGAGGGATGGTCGACACCATCCAGGTTGTTTACAATATTCTTAATCAGAGCGCCGAGGATGTGCTATTACCGCTTGCAAAGGAGCACAACGTGGGAATAATTTGCAGGGTCCCTTTGGCAAGCGGCGGGCTGACCGGGAAATTCACAGACAAAACAAGTTTCGCGAATGGAGATTGGAGAAGGGAAACTGAAGACAGTGTGTGGCTCCTTTCCATGGTGAAACAGGTCGGGAAAGTGGAACGTGTTATAAATAATTCCATGCCGCTCCACGAAGCGGCCATCAAATTCTGCCTGTCCAATCCGGCGGTTTCCACGGTCATTGCGGGGGCTAGAAATGCCAAGCAGGCAGAACTGAACTTTGGCGTTCCGTCTGGAGACTTGGCGCCGCAAAAGTTGGCGGAGTTAAGGAAAATGTGGCGTTCCGGAGAGATAGGGAATCTCAGGTTTCCTTAGAATATAAATACAAAGTTTAAAGACGTAGTTAAAGTTGAAATGGGCGGGTAGCTCAGCCTGGCTAGAGCATTCGGCTGATAACCGAAAGGCCGAGAGTTCAAATCTCTCCTCGCCCATCCGGATTCAAAAATTTAAATGAAGCCGCAGATATTATTAAAGAAACTACTTTTCGGTGCGACCGATGTCAAAAACCTGCCCCAATTGCAACGGGAAAATCGAGCTTGTCCAATCAACGCCAACCGTAATACTTCTGTGCAGGGACTGCGGAAGTTTCTTTGACGCCGCCCTTGAAAGCGTAGGGGATACGCGAAGCGGGCTGGACCTGCAGAAACTCCCGACAAAGCCCATATCCTTTGAGCAAAAGCCGGCTCCAGTAGAAAAGCAGGCCGAGCAAGTACTTGAGAACCAGCCGGCGCTTGAAGCCCCAAAACAGCCCGAAGAGGTTGTTCAAGAGAGGGAGGAGGAAAAATCCGGCGGCATAATGTCCGTGATAAACAGGTTCCAGAAAACCGGAATCGTATGCCCACAATGCAAATCGGACGGAATGAAGCAGCTGGTGAGCAAGATTACAGGCAATGCGATGTACACATGCCCGAAATGCGGCTATACGGGAAAAAACTATTTTCAGGCTTGAATTTCTACAAGGTTAAGCCCAAAGAAAAGGCAAAAGCGCTAAACACTCATCTGATTTTTGTGCCCGGTCTTACGTCCTTCTCGATTGTCAGCAAAACAGGAATTTCAGAGTCTGTGGCAAGCAGCATGCACTGCGACTCCACGCCCATCAACCTGACTGGCTTCAAGCCGGTAACAACGACTATGTTCTTGCCAGAAAGTTCTTCCGGTTTGTAATATTGCGCTATCCCCGCAACGCATTGCCTTTTCTCCGCGCCCAAATCAATAATTAACCTGAGAAGCTTGTTCGAATCCTTTATCTTCTCGCAAGAACCAACCTTGCCAATTCGCAGTCCAAGCTTTTCAAAATCCTCTATCGACAATTCTCCAAGTTTCATAACATTAATTGCGCCGCCGCTTTCTTTAATCTTTTCCTCCTCGATTTTTTTGAATGCTATCTCCGGTTTTTTGATTTTGTGCCCCGGTTTTATTTTCTCCAGAGAGTCCCAGCGCTGTTCGCTCACCGCACCTTTTAGATTGAGCTGCTCCCATATTTTTTCCGAGGCGTCGGGAATGAAAGGCGCCAAAACTATCGCCAAGGATTTTATGGCATTGGCGCAGTTGTAAAGGCAAGCGCCATTGCGCTTGTTCGACCACGGCTGCTCGGACTGGAAATATTGGTTGCACGCGCCTGAGAACTCGAGTATTTTCTTCAGAGCCCTGTCAACGCGGTTGTTTTCAATCTCGGCGCCGACAACTCCCGCGAGTTTCTTGGTTTTTTCCTGCAATTCCCTGCTTCCAGCCTCGGCGCTTTTTTCAAGCTTTCCTTCTGGCGCCGGAACGATTCCTTCATAGTGCGAATGTATGAAGCTCAGCGTTCTGTGAATGAAATTGCCCACGTTCGCCACGAGCTCGTTGTTGAATCTTGTAACCAATGCGCTCTCCGAGAAATCGCCGTCCTCCCCGTGAGGAAGGTTTATGAGCAGATAATATCTCAGCGCATTTAGCGAATATTTACCGGCGAGATAAACAGGATCCGCAGAGTTGCCCAACGACTTGCTTATTTTCCTTCCCTCATCCGTGAAAAAACCGTGCGCAAATATTTCTTTCGGCAATTCATGTTTTGCGCTGAGCAGCATGGCCGGCCATATAAGCGCATGAAATCTCAGAATGTCTTTTCCGACTATGTGCAAATCTGCGGGCCAGCGCCCGCCTGGCGCAAGATAATTTATCAGGGCGTCGAACCAGACCCATATCACCTGCGTCTTGTCTGTCGGCAATTGTATTCCCCAGCTTATGCCCGGGCGGGAAATGCTGATGTCGTTCAAACCCGCCTTTGCGAAATTCAATATTTCGTGCCTTCTTTTTTCTGGCTGTATGAAATCCGGATTTTTCTCTATGTACTCCACGAGCCTTTTCTGGTATTTCGAGAGCCTGAAAAAATAATTCTCCTCCTCGATTTTTTTCGGCGGTTTGTTGTGATGCGGGCAGTTTCCGTTGACAAGCTCGGATTCCAAGACAAACGCTTCGCAGCCGTCGCAATACAATCCAGAATATTTTCCCTTGTATATGTCGCCGTTCTTGTAGACAAGCGAGAAAAATTTTTCAACGTTTTTCCTGTGCCTCTCCTCTGTCGTGCGTATGAAATCGTTGTTGCTTATGCGAAGCGCTTTCCAAGCGGATTTCCATCTGCCAGCCATCTCGTCAGCGTATTGCTTGACGTCTTTTCCCGATTTTTCCGCCGCCTTTACGGTCTTTATTGAATTCTCGTCCAATCCTGTCAGAAAAAACACGTCACGGCCTTTGAGGCGCCAGAACCGCGCTATTGCGTCTGCGAATATTGTTGTATAGGCGGAACCTATTGTGGGCGTGCTGTTTATGTAGTAAATGGGCGTTGTGACATAGAACTTTTCTTTCTTCTTAGAACTAGTAATCCGGCGCTTCATTTTTTTGGCTTTGGTTTTGACATCAACAGTTACCACCATTTGAGTTAATTACCAAACCGGATGCTTAAATCCTTTAAGGCCGATTTGTCGGTTTCTTTTTAATGGGAGACAATTAAAGTTATGGACTTCGAACTTGCGTGGGATATCCAGAACAAAGTCAGGCGGATTGTAGACACTTTGCGCTTGGAGCACGTCGATTCCAACAGGATAATATGCGTGCGCAGCCGCGGATCCAAAGGGCGCTCTTTGGCGCGGATATGGTCGCTGCCAAAAATATGGCAGCTCGCCCTTAATGTTCGTGCGCATTACGTGATCGAGATAATAAGCGAGAAATTCGGAAAATTGGACGACGAAGAGAAAGACAGGGTTCTGATACACGAGATAATGCACATACCGAAAAAATTCTCCGGCGGCCTTGTGCCGCACATATGCTTCGGGAAAAAAATCGATGCGCGCGAAGTTGAAAAAATGTACAGGAAATACAAGGAGGCTTGCCGGCAATTTTAATCAGAGATTTATGTTTTAATTGACATAATTTGATATGGACGAATCCGATCAGAAAGGCGGATACCACCGAAGGTTTTCCGCGCCCGACGACCCCAAACGGGGATGGCTTTTCGATGTTTCAAAATCCAGCCTTTACGCCAGCGAAATCACAAAAAGGCTGGAATCTCTCCGCTCCTCTTTGAATGGCGCAAAGGCCCAAGAAAAAGTGGATTACTGGAAAGACCGGCTAATAACAATGGAAGGGGATGGTTATTCTGTCACAATACATGTGAATTCGCATCTGCGTGACGGGAAAATTGCTTATGAAGGCGAGCCGCATGCAGGATTCGGGGAAGTGGAGGTAAAAGCTGTTGGGGACGCGTCTTTCGTGAATAGAGTCAAAGGTGTTCTGGAGTCGCAGCTTCCGGATTATGTGGAGAACCTTGTTCCCTGCCTGATAGAATAAGACGGGTATAAAAGGCGGAGTCCCTACCTTGCAGTAACAAGTGCTTAAATATTTAACGCCTCATCTGATTCTTATGTGCAAAACCGCCTTTCCG
>JAZDGV010000053.1:0-2871 GCA_043806535.1 Candidatus Aenigmatarchaeota archaeon | reverse complement strand
CCAGTTTATCCACAGCTATGTGCCAGCCGCCAGGTTGAACAAAATGATTGCCGAAGCGAAATTCATCGTTTTCCCGTATCTCAAATCCTATTCGGGCGGGCAGAGCCAGGCAATAATGGATGCGATAGCGTGCGCAAAACCTGTGATAGTTTCAAAACTGCCAGGCTTGACAGAAAACGTCATCGATGGAAAGAACGGTCTGATCGTATCTCCGGGCGATGAGAAAAGGCTTGGCGACGCGTTCCTCAGGCTTTCGAACTCAAGCAATCTATTGCGCAAAATCTCCAGCAACAACAAAAAACTCGCCAAGGCGCTTAGCTGGAAGAATATCGCGAGAAAGACCATTGCCGCTTACAATGCTTAGAACATCTTGCTTTTTAGCAAATCCGCCCTTGTTATTATTCCGGCGATTTTCCCGCGCTCTGCGACAAGGACAGCCTGGTGAAATTCCAGCAACCCGAGAACCGCGTCAACGCTTTCCTCAGCATCCAGAATGGGAAACGGCTTGTCCATCACATCCTTTATCAGTTTTTGCGCATTCCCGCCGAAATTTTTCAACACAGTCGTCTCGCTCATGCTTCCTACTTGCACGCCACGTTCCATCACGGGCAACTGAGACACTCCATGCTTTCTCATGATGTCAACGGCTTTCCCCATTTTTTCGCCTGGGGACACGAAAAAAAGCCGCTTCGACATTATGTCCCTGCATTTCTTCACGTCCTTCGGCTGGAGCGATGCCAGTATTTTGTTTATCGTCGCCAGCGTTGGATTGACTTTCTGCGCCTCTATCCTCGCTATGTGCGCCTGCGTCAATCCGACCCGCGTCGCAAGTGCTTGCTGCGTCAATCCAAGCTTTTTCCTCAGCGTCTTCAGGTATTCGCCGGTAATTATAACCATGAGTTATATTTCACACGTGAAATATATATACTTTTACGGACCATTTATTGACTATGAAGACCTACATAACCTCCGAATCTGTGACGGAAGGACATCCGGACAAGATATGCGACCAGATCAGCGATGCGATTCTTGACGCTCTCATCTCGCAGGATCCCATGTCGCGCGTGGCTGTGAATTGCCTGGCAACCACCGGCGCCGTAATTGTGGCAGGCGAGGTTACTACTAAAGGGTATGCGGACGTCCAAAAGATAGCAAGAGGAAAACTGAAGGAGATAGGCTATGTCAGGCCTGAATTCGGCATAGACCACGAGGACGCTGCGGTTTTTGTTGCCATACACGGCCAAAGTCCTGATATATCGCAAGGAGTCACGGAGACGCAAACCCATGAGCAGGGCGCGGGCGACCAGGGCATGATGTACGGCTATGCGTGCAACGAGACGCCTGAATTGATGCCGCTGTCAATTATGCTGGCGCATCGCCTGACGAGAAGATTAGCCGAAGTCAGGAAGAACGGGAATGTCAAGTTCATAGGACCTGACGGCAAGTCGCAAGTCACGGTTGAATATGAAAACGATGTTCCAAAGCGGTTGACCAATGTTGTCATAGCATGCCAGCATACGGTAGAGGTGAGCGAAGAGGATTTGAGGCGTGAAATCACCGAGAAGGTTATCAAGCCGGTGTGCGGGAAATATATGGATGCCAATACGAAGATTCACATCAATGCGACCGGGCGTTTTGTTATCGGCGGGCCAGAAGGTGACACAGGCGTGACCGGAAGGAAAATCATTGCTGACACTTATGGAGGTGTTGGGCGGCACGGAGGTGGCGCGTTCAGCGGAAAAGACCCGTCGAAAGTCGACCGTTCGGGCACATACGCGGCGCGCTGGGTTGCCAAAAATGTTGTAGCCGCAGGGCTCGCCGACAAGTGCGAAGTCATGATTTCCTATTGCATCGGCGTCGCGGAGCCGACCTCAATAAACGTGAACACGTATGGCACGAACAAAATACCGGAAGAGCGGATTGCGGAACTAATTCGCAAGCATTTCAAGCTCACGCCAAGATGGATAATAGACACGCTCAAGCTGAGGCGCCCGATTTACCAGAAAACCGCAGCTTATGGGCATTTCGGTCGCGACGACCCGGATTTCACATGGGAAGCGACCGACAAGGCGGCTGATTTGCGGCGCGACGCAGGGCTTTAAAGTTGCGCTAGATTCTCCGCCTGATGTAGACTATGACGCTGAACACGAGCAGCGCTGCGATCCCTATCCATCCGACAATGGGCATTGTTATCGTATAACCTGCGATTCTTCCTGTTGCAGGCGAAGCCAAAAAAGACAGGAGTATTGCCAGAAAAATCCCGACAGCAGCGATTAAAACCAGCTTCTCCTCAAATCTCATAACCTAACATTCGATTCCGAAATAAATAATTCATTTGCGCGTTAGGTAAACGTTGCGGTAATAATCGCAGTAACGCGTGACAGGGCAGGCGTCACAGCGCGGGCGCACGGGCTTGCAAACGTTTTGCCCGAATTTCACGAAATTGTTGTTGAACTCGCGCCAATGGCGCTTCGGCACGATTCGTCTTAGTTCCATCTCGGTCTGCTCCGGCGTTTTTGTTTTTATCCAACCAAGACGGTTGGGAATTCGGTGGCAATGCGTATCAATCGGCATCGCCAATCTGTTGAATCCATATGCGAACACAATGTTAGCGGTTTTTCGCCCAACGCCCTTGAACTCCAGAAGCTTCTCGAAATCTTCGGGCACTTTTGAACAGTAGTTCTTCCAGATTTCCTTCGAGATTTGTTTGATTCGCTTCGCTTTCGTCTTGTAGAACCCGACCGGATAAATCAGTTTTGCGATTCTCGCCGCGCTCAATTGCGATATGGATTTTGGAGTATCTGCGACAGCGAACAGCCTTTGCCCGGCGCTTCGCGTCGTTTCATCCCGTGTGCGCAAGCTGAGAATGCA
>JAZDGV010000052.1:0-4070 GCA_043806535.1 Candidatus Aenigmatarchaeota archaeon | reverse complement strand
TGATTCCAATTTTTACGCTTATCCACGAGTATTTTGATTTCAGCATTATCGCTCCCTTATCCCCTTTACAAACTCTTCGACCATCTCCTTTGCGACAGAATCAGGGAATTGCTGCGGCGGGGATTTCATATAGAAGGCTGACGCCGACAATAAAGGACCTCCAATTTTTCTGTCCAGCGCGATTTTGCAGCAGCGTATGGCGTCAACCACGACGCCCGCTGACACCGATTTGTCCTCGACATCCAGCCTCACGTCGAGATTTATTGGTATGTCCCCAAAAGTCCTTCCCTCTATGCGTATGTACGCGACTTTCCTGCTTTTCAACCAGGGGACATAGTCGCTCGGACCTATGTGTATGTTCTCGTCTTCGATTCTTTTCGGCGCCTGGCTCTGAACAGTCTCTGTTTTGCTGATTCGCTTGAATTTCAGGCGCGATTCTTCCAAAAGGTTCAAGAAATCCGTATTTCCGCCGAAGTTTAATTGATACATCCTGTCTATTTTTCCGCCCCTGTCCGAGAACAATTTTACAAGCGTCCTGCTGAGTATTGACGCGCCCAACTGCCCCTTTATGTCGTCTCCTATTATCGGCAGTTTTTTATCTTCGAATTTTTTCGCCCATTCCCTGTCCGAAGAGATAAATTCCGGGATGCAGTTTATGAACCCGCAATCCGTGTCCAGCGCAGCTTGGGCGTAAAACCTTGACGCTTCATAGCTTCCCACAGGCAGGTAATTCACGAGAATGTCAGCCTTTGCTTTCTTGAGAACGTCAACCACATCGACCGGCTTTTGCTTCGCGTCCGCGCTTACAGCTTTGCCGAGATATTCCCCGATGCCGTCAAGAACCGGACCTTTCATGACCTCTACGCCCAAGCGGGGCATTTTCGCTATGGTCTCCGTGTTTATCGTATTGGTTTCGAACATCGCCGCCGATAAATCCTTTCCCACCTTGTTCTTGTCAACGTCAAACGCGGCGACAGGAGTTATGTCGGAAAGTTTGTAGCCGCCGAAAGTTTCCATCGCATTGCGATATTTCTCAACGCTTTGCAGAAGGAACGAGCAGCAATTGCCTACGCCTGCAAAGGCGACTCTGATTTGGTTTTTCACACTTATTGTAGGTTGCCAATATTTATATCTATTTTGCGACCATAGAATAGTATGCGTGCGCCATCCGAGAGATTGAAACAATCGCTGGAAACGGACAACCTCTGGCTTCACGTTCTGAAAATGTTCAAAGCGCCGTGCTATGCGTACGAGATGGAAAATAAACTCTCGCGCCTGAACGCGAACAGGATGACAATCTATTCCGTGATTTACAGGTTGGAATTGGGCGGATACGTAAAGCGGGTTTTCAAGCGCCGCGCCGCAGGGCCGGACAGGAAATATTACGCCATAACAGCGAAAGGCAGGGCAGAACTGAGGAGCGGAGTTGCGCTGTTGAAAAAAATCACCAGGGCTCTTTCTTGATTTTCCAGAAATAGCCGAAAATATTTGTCATCAGATGGATTATCGGCGTTATTATTATCAAAATCATGAACATCTCAGCATTAAGCGGGGCGACAAACGTTGAGAATAAAATCGCGCCGAAAATGAAATCCAGTTGGTCCAGCAACGGCGCCGGCGCGCCGCGCGGCATTCCCATGCGCCTCTTTATGAATGAGCCGCACAAGTCGCCGAACATGGCGCCGAATGCCAGCAAGAACCCGAGAGCGACGTTCATCTCGATGAGATTTGGCATATTGATCAGCGGATACGCCACGCTTTGCGCATAGCTGACAAACGTTCCTGCGACAACCGCGAACGAGAAACCCTCGACCGTTTTTCCCATGCCGAATATCGGTTGTTTGTCTGAAAACTTCCTTCCTCCGTCTATCGGAGTCTTTCCCTTGAAGAATGCGGCGGATGAGTTTGCGAGATACGCGGGAAATATGAACCATAGCGCAGGAATTATTATGTCTATCATGCCATCACTTTGATTCATTATAGGTTGTCAGTTAAATCTGTTGTGTTTTTATAGGCAAATCGCGGGAATTAGTCGTATGGATTTGTCGGCGCTTATCGGAGTTCTTGCCAGCGAGTGGGGTTATTTGGGGATATTCTTCGCCCAATTGATCAGTTATGCGACAATCATCCTTCCGCTTCCGGGCATTGCCTTGGTGTTTTTTTACGGCGCTGTGCTTAATCCTTTTTTGGTCGGTTTGTTCGCAGCGTTCGGCGCGGCGTTCGGAGAGTTGGTAGGTTATGGCGCAGGGTATGGGGGAAATTTCATTTTGACGCGGAGGGACAAGGCGTGGGCGAAGAAGACGAAGGACTGGTTCAAGAAATACAACCCGTTTTTTGTCATCCTTGCGCTGGCGTCGATACCTTTTCCTTTTGATGTTGTCGGGATATTGTGCGGGTTATTGCGCTACGATGTCAGGAAGTTCTGGCTCGCGGTGTTCACAGGCAATTTCATCAAGTTGACGGTTGTCGCATTGGGCGGCTTCTATGGGTTGCATTGGGTTCTCAAGTTCTTCGGCGGCGCGTGACGAACGCAGAAAAAGGTTAGATTATGAAAGAGTCAATAAAAAGCGGATTTAGTTTTGGCATAACCACAGGGATAATAACGACTCTGGGGTTGATAACGGGTTTGAATTCCAGCACGCATTCCTCCCTTGCCGTTATCGGAGGAATAATAGCATTAGCGCTGGCAGACGGGCTGGCCGAATCGATGGGAATGCATATGTCAAAAAAATCCGAATCCAAACACCCAACCTATGTATGGCGGTCCACGTTCGCAACTTTTTTCGCCAAGTTCCTTACCACGATGAGTTTTTCAGTGCCAATCATATTCACAGACCTTTCGACAGCGATCATGGTCGATATGGCTTGGGGCTTGTTTCTTTTGGCGATTCTGACCTTTCTCATAACAAAAAACAAAGAGAAAAAATGGAAAGAAATATTGGAGCACATTTTGATTGCGATAGCCATTATAATAATATCCAATTATGCCGGCATATTGGTGCACGCCTATTTTTCCTGACATCTTGAAAAAATAAGGATATCGACGGAGGGAGAATATAGATATTCGAATTATTGAATAAAGGTAAGAATTTAAAATTCAATTATTAACGAATTCTGTCGGAAATTCCACGTCAATAACGCTTTTTTTGATGTCGTCACACATCGCTTTAAATCCTTTTCTCTTGATGAATATTTCATGAACTATTTGGAAAGGAGAATGGCTTTCATCCTCGCAGACCACGCAAGAAGGGATTTGGAGTGGATGAACCAGCCGGTTGATAGAATTAATAGTTACAGGCAGACCAGCCTGAGCTATTATGCTAGGACCAATGTTCTCAACGACATAATCGCGAATCCCAGAAATTATGTCAATGACTTTGTCCAGTCGTTCTTCAATAAAGAAACCAAGTCGGACAGGGCTATCAGGATAGCGCTTGGATTGGAAGACGGAAAGCAGCGCTCATTCGCCCAAGTGTGGCGTGAATACGGCATCCATGAGAACCCCGAGAGGACTAGGAAGGCGGCAGCGTATCTTGGCAAGCATGCATTCCACGAATTTGTGGATAATCTTGCGGGAGAATTTGCTAAATATGACAACATTTACGGACAAGCGAAAATAGAGAAAATAGATTATGACGGTTTGTTTCCAACAAAGCTTTTGAACGCCTTCAGGAGAAGCGGCGTGAGGTCCCTTCGAGAAATGTCGGGATTCACAGAAGAAAAACTTTATTCGTTGCGACAAATTGGAGAAAATTCCCTGCTGGACGTGAATCGCGTCTTGGAGGAACATGGTTACAAACCGCTGAGAAAGGAGAAAGAGGATGAAAAGCGCAAATGGTTCTCGGACGACCGGATCAACAAACTGGACTTGACTGGCGCCGAGAAGAAAGTCCTCAGGAGCCTCGGCGTGAGTTCGCCGTCCAAGCTATTGAACATGCTGGAACTGAATGAAAAGCATCCTGACCTGTATAAGACGCATTATCCTGTCAGCAACGATATGACCGCGCGGCTCAAGACGGTGAGGAATGAACTTCTGAGAGGCGGAATCCAGATGTCGATGAATCTCGCTT
>JAZDGV010000051.1:0-3073 GCA_043806535.1 Candidatus Aenigmatarchaeota archaeon | reverse complement strand
TCCTATCCATCTGTAACATTTCGCTCTCGCTTCTCTCAAATCCTTCCCGATTGCGCCCACGCCGAGAACCCTGCCGGAATTATTCACAAAAAATCCGTTCCTGTAATCCGTTCCCGCGTGGACAACGCCCACTCCGTCTTCCCCCATTCTTCTCAAGGTTTCAGAATCCAGGCCGCGGATTGTTTTCCCAAGATTATTTCTGTAGTCTTTTTCTACAGGATATCCCCGTGTTGCAAGCCCGACATAACAGGATTCGCCGGCCTTCCATTCAGGTTTAGCTTTATCAAGATTCCCTTCGACGCATGCGAACGTCGTGGAGACAAGCCCGGATTTCAAAAGCCTCATCACGGCTTGGGTCTCGGGGTCGCCGTATCTGGCGTTGAATTCAAGAACGTATATTTCCCTTTTCGACGGGTCGGGCTCCTCGGTTATCATCAAGCCGGCGTATAAAACCCCGCGAAATTTCCTGTTTTCCTCCGCCATTCCCTGAACGGCGGAAACCATCACTTCGCGCATTATTCTTTTTTCAAGGCCCCTTGAAATCCACGGCCTTGTGTACGCCCCCATTCCACCCGTGTTCGGATTGGGATGTATGTTCGTGGGAACCCACAGCCCGCCCTTTTCTTCAACCTTGTCGTAAATTTCTTTGTGGTCCTGGGCCGGTATCATCGGCACGACGCGTTCCCCATCCGTCCAGCAAATGAACGAGCATTCCTGCCCTTTAACGAACTTCTGAACAAGCATTCTTTCCCCGGCCGACCGGAGCTTTGCAATAGCACCGATGGCATCCCCCAGTTGTTTTTCCGTGAAATACGGGACAGCGCCCTTGCCGACTGCCAATCCGTCCGCCTTAATCACGCCTGCGCCGTATTGCCTTAGCAGGTTTTTCCCGTACACGAGTGCGTCATGCGGATCGTCCGCCACCATCGAGTCCGGCGTCGTGATATTATGGCGCCGCATGAAACGGTAAGAAAAGACCTTGCTGCTCTCTATCATGGCGGCTCTCTGCGTCGGACCGAATATTTTCAACCCCCTCCCTGCGAAATAATCAACAATGCCGTCAGCAAGAGGGTCATCGGGGCCTACGATTGTCATGGCGATTTTATTTTCCTCCGCAAAATCCGCGAGTTTGGCGATTTCCCCCGCGCCTATCGGGACAGTCAAGACATTGCGTTTTATGCGCCGCATGCCGACATTGCCCGGCGCGCAGTATATGATATCAGTTTCCGACAATTCACTTGCCAGCTGTTCGACTATTGAGTATTCCCTTCCCCCGCCGCCTATCACAAGGGTCTTGGCCCCTGACGCAGAGTTCGCGATTTTTTCAACCTCTTCCAGGACGGAACGCCCCGTCCTTGTTCCAGGTCTTTCGAGAACAGAGGCAGAGTCATGCATAAACAAAGAAACGAGGCGCAAATATAAAAATCCTATAATCCCCCTTTTATAGCGTCATGGCTTTCTCAATCATGGCTTTCGCTTCCGGTATTGTCGGAAAATGCGACATCGGCGACGGGTATTCAACGCCGCCAAGCTTCGCATAAACGATGTGGTTGTTCTTGTTCGGGACGATTTTCTTCCCGAGCGTTGTCACGGACAATCTCGTCTTCTTCCCTTCCGCGAACTCGAACAATTTTTTGATGCTCTTCATGTCATCCTCGTTCCTGACAGCCGAGAATATTTTCAGCGTGTCGGCGAACTTTGACGCGTCGGAGAACATCTTTTTCAAATCAGCGAAATCTGGGGTGAGCTTGTAATTGTGGTATGAAGCGATGACTTTGATTCCGTTCGATTTTGCAAAGTCCTGGATTTGCTTCAAGTCCGCTTTGAGCGACGAGATTTCAATATCGACATAACCGGTCGCAAATTTCATTGCCCTAAGAAGATTTATGATTCTCTCATCGTTGTCCTTCGACAATCCGCCTTCGCGGATTTTCCTGTTCGATACGATTACAGGGAGCGTGAAGAACGTGAGCTGGTCGACGCTGTCCTGGTTTTCCGTCAAGTCCAATCGAACTTCGACCATATCCGCGCCTGCCGCTTTAGCGGTTTTGAACTGTTCCAAAAGCGCCGCAAAGTCTTTTCCGTAAAGGCACGCGCACGTTCTCATATAGCCCTTTTGCGTTTATAGAAATATAAAACCATTCATCAATAGGCGATTAATATGACAATCCAGAACAAGATATGCCTGGGAATCGAGTCGACGGCGCACACGTTCGGAGTGGGAATAATGGATGAATCTGGCAATGTCCTGGCCAATTCCAAAGACATATACAAACCAAAGCAGGGATATGGAATCCATCCGACAGAGGCGGCGGAGCATCACAGAAACGTGTCAGAATCTGTTTTGAAGAACGCGCTTGAAACGGCAAAAACACAAATGAACGATATCGATTTCATCGCTTTTTCTTGCGGACCGGGTTTGCCTCCTTGCCTGAAAGCCGGCATGGAATTCACAAAAAAATTGTCGTTGGAATGGAAAAAACCGATTGTTCCCGTAAGCCACATAATTTCCCATGTCGAGATTGGGAAATTGGCGACAGGCGCCAAAGATCCGGTTGTGCTTTACGTCTCTGGAGGCAACACTCAAGTGATAGCTTTCGCCGAGGGGCGCTATCGAGTTTTCGGGGAGAGCGAGGACATAGCGATAGGAAACGCGCAAGACTCGTTCTGTCGCGAGGTCGGGTTGGAATTTCCGGGCGGACCCAAGCTGGACGAATTGGCGAAATCCGGAAAATGGGTGGGGCTTCCTTATGTTGTCAAGGGCATGGACTTGTCATTCACAGGGATAGTCACGGAAGCGCTGAAAAAATACAAGAACGGGGAGCCGCTTGAGAACATCGCGTTTTCCATGAACGAGACGATGTATGCGATGCTCACCGAGGTAAGCGAACGGGCGCTGGCGCACACCGAAAAAAACGAGCTGTTGCTGACAGGCGGCGTCGCAGCTTCGAAGCGTTTGCAGGAGATGCTCGCAATCATGTGCGCGGAGCGCAGCGCTAAGTTTAGCGTTGTTCCGCACGAGTTCGCCGGCGACAACGGCGCGATGATAGCGTGGGCGGGAATCCTCCAGAAG
>JAZDGV010000050.1:0-3238 GCA_043806535.1 Candidatus Aenigmatarchaeota archaeon | reverse complement strand
CGAGGCGCAGAAATATTTCAAGCAGGCAACAATAAGCGGAAAACCCGTGTATCTCGCGATTGCGGAAGAAGTCAGAGACGCGGGCGCGGACGGATGCGTGGTTGGCGCGACCGCCCATGTCGCACCGGAAGAAATCAAAGCAGTGAGGGAAACGATAGGCGATGGCAGGGTTATCCTATTTGTCGGCATTGGCGCTCAGGGCGGGGATGAAAAGAAATGCGTTGCGAACGGGGGGAATCCGATAGCAATAAATGTTGGTCGCGACATCATTTACGATGCCGACCAGGCGGCAAAAGCCGCCGAATGGAACAGGCTGTTCAACGAAGCAAGAAAAATGTACCAAGTCGGCTTTTAATATTTAATTGTCCTTCTTAATGGAAGTGGTTTTCATGCAAGATTACCAATGCCAATTCGTGAAAGACCTTGTTGATTTCAAAGCCTTGAAATTCGGGACGTTCCCGCTGAAATCCGGACGCATATCTCCATATTTCATAAACATGGGCGACGCCATGAACTCGAGAAATAAAATATACGCAGTCGCAAAAGCATACGCCGAAGCTGCCAAGAGAAACGACATTGATTTTGATTTTCTGTACGGACCTGCGATGAAAGGCATTCCGCTCGCCACCGCAATAGCGCTTGAGTTGTACAATGGCAAGGGAAGAAAGAGCGTTAGGTTCGGGTTCGATGTCAAAGAACAAGAGCTTGACGCTTTGCCGGCTGATGTGAAAATACGGAACGAGAGGAGCGGAACCAAGATTACCGGCCAAGCGCTGCTTCCGCCAAGGAAACTGTCAGGCGCCGGCATGAAGTATATTGCCAGCGTGGACGAGTTCAAGAACGGGAATGGCATGAACATATTGGATTCGGACTGCGTGTTTGGAAGCGCATATGCCGGAATACCAGCCGCGATTGCTTTATTGTACGGTTCGAGTTTCATCGCAAAGGACATAAGGTTCGCGTATGACAGACAGTCGGAAAAGACGCACGGCGTAACCGCAGAGAAATTGATTGTCGGCGACATCAGGGACAAAGATAAGGTTTTTGTGGTTGATATGGCGACTGGGCCTAAGAATGGGTTCTACGGCGACATTCGGCCGGGCGACAATGTTTTGCGCGTCGACGATGTCGTGACATCCGGAATGACCGATGCGCAGAGCCGGAAGAAGCTGTCATCTGTGCAGCCTGGAATAAACCAGCGCGGTTTGCTGGTAGGCGTTGACAGGATGGAGATTGACGAGCGTGGAGAATCTTTGGCGAAATCTCTGGAAAGAATGGGACAGGAATTGTTCTCTATAGTAACGGCGCAGGAGGTTTTTAACGCGGCGCGCGAGAACGGGTGGTGCTCAAAGCAAGACTATGAGAATTTCCTCGCATACAGGAAACAATACGGGCGATAGTCAGCGTTCGTGGTATCTTCCGCGCTTCTGTATTTTCTCCGCGCGTTCCAAGACGTCTCTCGAATTTTCGTATCTGGAATAGCCTTTCAAAAAACTGTCCCAGCATGCGTTCCAGATTTTGTAATGCGTTGATTTGAGCGCCTGAATGAAAAGGACCAAGTCCTCCGCTTTGTCCTCGATTCTATTTGACGATTCGGCAAGACCGAAATCGATGAAATATATTTTGTCGCCAAGCATTATCATGTTCGAAGTTGTCAAATCGCCATGCACGATGTTGTGCTCGTGCAGCGTTGACACGGATTTCCCGACGGTATCGCATATTTTTTCCGCGTCTTTTTGCTCGATATCGTTCAGGGCGTCTTTCAGCCTTTTTCCATCGATATATTCCATTGTGATTCTGAAGTTTTTCTCGTCGGTCTCGTAGATTTGAGGCACAAGGACGCCGATGCGCCGCGCCTCGTTCATTATTCTGGATTCCAATCGCGTTCTGCGCTTGCGCAGAGGTTCGTCTATCTCCCTGATTCTGTATGACTTCTTGACGCGTTCCTTTACAAGCGCGTCCCTGCCGTCGGATTTCTCAAGATATAATATCGCTTCCGCGCCCCGTCGTAAGATTTTCATGTTCATCAACTCAAAATACGCTGTCAAGGCTTATCATGATATATCTCAAATATGCGCGGGTTTTGGTGTTTTCGGGCCAGCAAGGCCCGCCGCCCGAAAATCTGCCTTCCATGACATTTTTGATCGCATTATCGCAGAGACCGATTTCGTATTTTTTAATGCCTCCGTTTTTTCTTGTTATCGCGTCAACCTTCAACCTATCGCCGACGCTCTTGTACGCTTCGAAAGGCGTTACCATCCTTTCTCTCCACGCCTCGTAAGCAACGCAGGATACTCTTCCGCCCGCTTCAATGGTTTTCATTTCTTCCTGCGACAAAGTTACCCTTACCTGCATGTAATTATCCACATCGGCGTCCATAACAGCTCTTCAGCACAAAGAATTAAATCGCTTGCTATTGGCCGCTTAGAATCAAAATTTGATTTTGACGTCTTCCGTACTTATTGTTTGCCCTTCAGCTTTCTTGCGGTCTGGGTCCATCTCACATTCTTCGGCTCGCGCGGGAGAGCGTGATTTTTCTGGCACTTTGAGCCGCAAAAATACAGAATCGTTCCGTCCCTTTTCACAAGCATTTTTCCGGTTCCGGTTTCAGTCGGGTTTCCGCAAAACGAACATTTCATTCATAACACCTTAGCTGACTGGCATACACCGAATGCGCATGCGTTCTTGTGATTATCTTCTGAGTTTCATCTCTGCGGCGAACTCCATCTCGGTTTCTCGCAGCATCAAAGTGTCGCCGAGCCTCACCGGGCCTGTCACGTTTCGCACAAGTATTTTTCCCGCCTCGCGGCCGCTGATCAGCTTGCACCTTACTTGCGTCACGCCGCGCACGCCTGTGCGGCCCAGTATTTGCACAACTTCTGCCGGAGTCGGTTCTATTGCCATTCCTAGTTCACCTTAATACATAATCGTTCGGTTTGATTTGAAGCAGACCTTTGGTCTGCTTCAGCTGGCACTTATTCACGTCTGCGCTTACTTTTTTATCGAAGCCAGCTTGTTCACTATGTCCTTTACAAGCGTCTTGCTATCGCCTTCGTCCGCGATTGCCAGCGCGCCTGTCGGCACTTCGATGCCTGATGCTTTGCCAAGCTCTGTCTTGCTCGGCACATAGACAAAAGGGATCTTCTTTTCGTCGCAGAGTATCGGAAGATGCATCACAACTTCTGCCGGATCGACATCTTCTGCAATCACAACGAGCTTCGCTTCACCGCGCTCTATG
>JAZDGV010000049.1:0-2908 GCA_043806535.1 Candidatus Aenigmatarchaeota archaeon | reverse complement strand
TATGATACAACACGACGAATTCGGACCTGAAAAAATTGTTGAAGTCTATGACGCAAAAACAGGAATGCGCGGCGTCCTTGTGATAGACAACACGGCGCTTGGTCCTGGAAAAGGCGGGATAAGGATGACACCCGGCGTAAGCGTTGAGGAAGTGTTCCGCCTTGCGCGCACGATGACATGGAAAACAGCGATATCGGAATTGCCGTTCGGCGGCGCGAAATCGGGAATAATGGCGGATCCGAAAAAAATCACCAAGGAGCAAAAGCATGAATTGATACGCGCGTTCTCAAGGGCAATCAAGCCCCTTTGCCCTAGCAGGTACATAGCCGCGCCGGACATAAACACGGCCGAGGAGGACATGGAAGTTTTCGCGAAAGAGAACGGCTCGCTGCGCTCCGCGACAGGGAAACCGTCGAACTTGTGCGAAACGCCGGGGCGCTTCTGCGGCATACCGCACGAATTCGGCTCAACTGGAATTGGCGTGGCGCACGCGACAAAGGTTGCAGCGGAATTTGTCGGCATCGACCTGAACGGAGCGACAGTCGCAATCGAGGGATTCGGAAATGTCGGCTCTTTCGCGGCTGAAAGCCTCCAGGAAATGGGTGCGAAAATCGTGGCAGTGAGCGACAGCAGGGGATGCATTTACAACGCGGGCGGATTGGACGTCAAAAAGCTCATCGAAACAAAAAAGTCCGGTTCCGTCACAACATATCGCCCAGGCGAGATTATAAAGAATGAAAGGATATTCACGCTGGATGTGGACATACTGATACCCGCCGCTTTGCCCGACGTTATCAACGCGAACAACGTCAACGGCGTAAAGGCGAAAATACTCGTGGAAGCCGCTAACATACCCATGAAACCGGAGATTGAGCAGATACTGTTCTCAAAAAACGTGTTGGTGATTCCGGATTTTGTCGCGAACGCGGGCGGCGTCATATCCTCATACGCCGAATATCGCGGCTATCACCCGAAGGAAATGTTTAAGATGGTCGAAAACAAGATAAGGAAAAACACGGAACTTGTTTTGAAAATGTCGGCGGAAAAAAAGATAAAGCCGCGCGACGCGGCGATGGATATAGCTATGGAGCGCGTCAGAAGCGCGATGAGACTGATATAGAAACCTAGAGTGCGCCAGGCGCGTAGCATTCCTTGAATACTATTTTGTCCACGGCGACCGCGATTTCCCTGTTGCGCTCCGAGACGGTTCCGTATATGGTGAATATAGGCGCGGAAAACTCAACGCACGGCGAACCTTCCATCACATTTCCGCCCTGCGCGTACGCCAGGTTTGCCCGGTGCAGCGCAGACACGTCAATAGTGATGTTGGACAGCCGCGAAAAAACCTGTCCGTTCTCCGAGAATTTCTCCATTGAAACTATGCCGTCGAATTTCACGCTCTTCCCAGCGTATTTCGTGATATTTTTTGCAATGTCACCGAGCGTTGTCTCATATGTCGCGTCATCCTGCTTCATCGTGAAGTTGAGGGATGAATAAATCAGGACAATGGCTGCGATGAGAACGATGACGGAACTGGGAGATATCTGTTTTTTGCGTCTCCCTTTGGCAGATTTCATAACACATCATTCCTAGCGATCGTTTTTATTTCTGCGCTTTTTTGTAGTACCTGCAGTTGGCGCAGGCGCGCAAACCGCGCCTGATGTTAAAGTCCAAAGTTCCGGTTTCCTTGTCAAACGGGTCATCGCCCGATACCCCTTCGTAATATCCCGACAGA
The DNA here is from genome assembly GCA_043806535.1 of Candidatus Aenigmatarchaeota archaeon. Taxonomy (GTDB): domain Archaea; phylum Aenigmatarchaeota; class Aenigmatarchaeia; order JACPZZ01; family JACPZZ01; genus JAZDGV01. The sequence continues at coordinate 1,173 of JAZDGV010000049.1, read as the reverse complement.
TTTAGTTTGAAAAGAATGACATAAGGAACCCATCTGCGTTTCGTGTCCATGAAGCCGTCGGATTGATATATCCCTTTCTTTGCAAGCCCGATCATGCTCGGGTTTTTGCAGAGGTAGAGTTGGTTTATTCCCTTTTTCCCGAGAGTCTTTTCCCATTCCTGTTCTGGAAGAACAGCTCTAAGTAGCTTAAATTCGGAAAATTTTCTTTGCGGCTCTGCTATGTCAGGATGCAAATTGCCTCTGGCATACTTGCAGGTGTGCCATGACTGTTCAGCCATAATCATGGGACGCGAATAAGAAATTTAAGTCAGAGTTTGATTATCCGGTTGCCGCGGCGCTTGACGCCTTTCTTGAATACCCGCCTGTATTTCTTCTTATCGCCGGATTCGAAGAAATCTTCCCTCTCCATAAACAACCACAAAATACGTATGTCAGATTTCCGATAAAAAGGTTGGTCTAAGATAAAAGCGCCTGGCGCATCCCCGCTCAGTCCCATTCGTATTTCAGATGCTCTGCTCCCAGCGCTATCGGGAAAGCCAGCATTCTCAGCGAATTCCCGCACGCCGCGCAATAGTTGTACGAATCCGGGAACTCCCTTCTGCAGGTGTTGCACGTTTTCATGACACATAACTGACGCGCAGGCTATATAAAGGTTGGCGCAAAATTGCATTAAAATGTTTATTTTTTCTGCGATTTTTCGTATATTTTTGAATTTTATTTGATTTTGCCACTTTTAATGCGCGATGGCTGGCTTGCGCTTGCCTGGCAAGATAGGCGAGAAAAACTTTAATTTGGCTTCACAAACAATAATTATGAAGACATTTGTTCTGTTCTTGATTTTCTTGCTTGTCGTTCCAGGTTTTGTCGGCGCCGCATGGGTCAAGTGCGATGACTGGCACTTGGGAGCGAGGGAAGCGGCTGGAAGCGACGTTTTTCAATGCGTAAAAGATGGCGCAAATTATCAATGGCTGCGCATGACAACGGTGACAACGTTGCCGTCTGACGGGCAGAAAGCGGATTACTTCAAAACTGTTTTTGCGGCGGCTTTCGCGATAACCTGCAATATGGTCTGTCCGGCGTGCTGCGCGCCGCTATTGAAAACAATAGATTAAGCGGATTTCAATTTAATAGCATATGAGCAAGTTTCTTGGCGCCCGCCTGATTTTGTCGCTT
>JAZDGV010000048.1:0-2282 GCA_043806535.1 Candidatus Aenigmatarchaeota archaeon | reverse complement strand
TCCCAATCTGCTGCCATGCGTTTCAAGTTGCTCTATAGACGCCGCGCGCCAGGTGTCGCCTGCTGCGAAAACGCACGACAATCCCGAGTTTTTGAGCCTGTCGGCGATTTTTGCCAGTGTCGTAGTTTTCCCGGACCCGTTAAAACCGAGGAAAAGAATCAATGCGAATCCTTTCTCGGACTTTATCTTCCTTATCCTTTCCTCGAAACTTGTCTGGTCCTGCTCCAATATTCCGAGCAACGTGGATTTGAACGCCTCGTTGACCGCTTCTTCCTCCTTTCCGCGCTTTATGGATTTTCCTACCAGCTTGGCTTTCAAATCCGCGCAGATTTTTTCCGCCACTTCCAGCGCTACGTCATTTTCAAGCATGCCAATCTTCAGGTCGTCGAGAATTTCCGACAGGTCGTCTTCTTCAATTTTTGATTCCACCACAGCCTTCTTTATTTTTTCCAGCAGCCCGATTTTTTTCTCGGACCCCTTTTTTATTTCAACTTCCAACCGCTGCTCTATAATGATTTTCTTTTCTTCCTCCGGCTCAACAATTTCTTTTGGCTCCTCCATTTTTTCCAGCGGCGGCGCCGGGCGAGCTTGCATGGGTTGCGGTTCAATGACACGCTCAACTTGAGCAGTCGTTTCAGAAACAGGTTGGATTCCGGTCGCAGGCTCTTCCCTAGCTTTTCCGGAAATCCTTTCGATGGTCTCGCTTATTTTTTTCTTCAGAAAACCGAACATCCGACAGACCCCATCATCACGATTCGTTTGACAGCTCAGCCATCTCAGGCTCCAGCGCCTGGAGCTGGGTCGAAAGCGTTTGTAATTGGGCGCTTAATTCCTTCTGCGCCTTCTCGAATTCCTTGAGCCTTGATTTCAAAACGTCCTTCGCCTCTTCCGAGTTTTTCTTGCTTATCACGTCTGCGCCAAGGCTTACGAGAATCTCATCTACTTTGTCGGATTTTGACGCTATGAAGCAACCGGCGCCGATGGGTATTAACAGATCTTCGCCCGCTTTCAATTTCCTGATTTCGTCGATGACGTTCACAGCCACGTTCATCTCCATGATTTTGTTGTTAACGTCCTGGAGCTGGGCATAAAACGATTCCACGCTGGATTTCAAGAACTGGTACAGCATCAGCTTTTGCCGCAGTTCCTTTTTCTTTTCGTCCGCCATTCAAATCACTCTTATCCCTTTGTGCGTCAGGTTTTTAACCGTTGTGGCGCCTACTTGAACAGCGACAACTCGCTTGTCACTTTGTCTATCTTTTCATCCTTGTCCGGTCCTATGCCAAGCGCGGTTATCGTGCCTGGCGCAAGCTCTGTGGCGCCTGCGTCCGCGATCAGGGCGCATGGAATCTTTTGCTTCACGGCTTTTTGATAAAGGCTTTTGAGAGCTGAAAGGCTGTTAACGCCGAGAACTATCTTTTTCGCGCCTGACTTTTCCCATGCCCTTCTTAGCGCAGGATTCGTTTTGAGATATGCGCCAAGCGACGCGTGGCAGGCTTGAGCGGCAGTTTTTCCCGCGGACATCTCCAAGTCCTTTCGAATCACAACAGCCTGTTTCATAGAACTAGTTCTGAAATTTGATTTATATTGTTAGTTGGAATGGCTGACGACAAACCAAATCCTCTGCAGCGCGGTTATGGCTGAGAGAAACACGGCGGCTATTATTGCGTATGTGAGGTAAATCGGCGCTATCTGGTACAAAAGCAAACCCGCAAGCATCAATATCATTCTCTCGGCGCGCTCAAGCAAGCCTCCCATCGAATCAATTTGCGACTTGCTAACAGCGCCCCTGTGGTCAGCATATGCGCGCGCATAACTGACGAACACGCTGAAGAAAATCAGCAGCGCCAGCCAAACGGCGGATGGGAGCACAAAATCCGGAATCCCCGCGAACATCAATCCCAGTAGCAAAAGCAATTCGACCAATCTATCCACGATGCCATCAAGATATGCGCCAAGCGCTGTGACTCTGCCCACAACCCGAGCCACCGCGCCGTCTATCGCGTCCATCGCGGCTGAGGCGGAAAAAAGGAAGAAAGCGGCTAGAAAATCTTTCTGAAACAAAGATAAGAACCCTAAAATTGCGACTAAAAGGGAAAGCGCTGTCCAAGCGTTAGGCGACAGCGGGATTCTGGAAAAAATGATTCCAATTTTTACGCTTATCCACGAGTATTTTGATTTCAGCATTATCGCTCCCTTATCCCCTTTACAAACTCTTCGACCATCTCCTTTGCGACAGAATCAGGGAATTGCTGCGGCGGGGATTTCATATAGAAGGCTGA
>JAZDGV010000047.1:0-2215 GCA_043806535.1 Candidatus Aenigmatarchaeota archaeon | reverse complement strand
CACGTCGATAAACCAGAAGACGAAGGATTTCGAAGGCATACAGGTGCCGGTAAAGTTGGAGATAAACACGGACACAAAGGAGGTCGGCGTGAAAGTCGGGACGCCTTCCATATCCGCTCTTGTGAAAAAGGAGTTGAAGCTTGAAATAGGCGCAAAGGGCGAAGCCGGCAAGCGCGGCAAGGAGATTGTTGGCAATCTGTCAATGGAGCAAGTTGTGAAAATTACCAGGGCAAAGGGGTTTTATGATATTGCCGCGGGCGCCAAACAGGTTATCGGCACGTGCAAGTCGATGGGTGTCACGGTCGAGGGCGCTGATCCCAAAGAATTAACGAAGAAAATCGACGCGGGCGAGTACGACAAGTTTTTGAAGCCCCAGGCGTGATGGATATTTATTTCTTGCCCTTGTATTAACACATGGCTGGTTTTGATGATTACGGCTGAATATCTTAGCCACACGCCTCAGCACAAGTGCGGGATAGGCGCAGCTGTAAACACGGACACGCTATTCCGTGATTTGTTCAAAATTGCCATAAGCACACAGAACCGCGGCTATGACGGATGCGGCTTTTCAATCTATGACCTGAGCAGGCGTGCAATAGTGACTTACAGCGGGGAAGGAAAGGTCGTGAATGTTTTTTCTGCAAATGCCGGGGCTTCGGTTGCAAATTCCGTGAGCGGGTTTTTCAACAACAGGTACAGGACAACCGGGGATGTAACCCCGGATAACTTGCAACCGCTGAAATCCGGAGATATTGCCGTTTCGCATAACGGAAATGTTTGGAATTACAGGGAGCTTGCGCGAGAATATGGGGTTGAAATCAACGGACAGGATTCCGATACAAAGGTCCTTGCAAAGATGATTGAAAAATCGGGCGACGTCAGGAACGGGATAAAGTTGCTTGCGGAAGAAGCTCTGGGCGCATTCAATCTAATCACAATGGACGGAGAAGGAACCGTAGCCGCGTACAGAGACCCTTGGGGGTTTCATCCGTTGTTCGGAGGAAGAAAGGGAAAGGCGACATATTTTTCATCAGAGTCGCCCGGCATCATGGCGCTTAACGTCTATGATGCGGAAGAATTCAAACCTGGTGAATTGTGGGTGGTAAAAGGCTCTGAAGTGCAGAAAGAAATTGTAAGGCCGTCGCGCACAAAATCACGCATACCGATAAAGACACGCATGTGCCCGTTCGAGGATTCTTATTTTTTGAGGCCTGGCGGTATTTTCAACGGACGTTTGGTATCGAAGTTCAGGGAAGAAGTCGGCGAGGAGCTTGCCGAAAGGGACCGTTTTCCGAATGACGGCTCTTATTTGGTCGTGGCAATACTGAATTCTGGAAGGCATTATGCCAGAGGCTATTCCAGAAGAAGCGGCATTCCCATGGCAGAAGGTTTTATGGGCAATACCGATATGAGCAGGTTGTATATGGAAGAGGATAAGATGGAAAGGCTCGGCCTGAGCAGCCAGGACATGGCTGCTTTGAAAAACATGCCGGTTCCTCAGATAATCAGGGGCAAAAAACTCATAGTAGTGGATGACTCAATAGTCCGAGCAGGAACGCTTCCAAGATTGGTAGAAAATCTTTTTGAAGCCGGCGCGGAGGAAGCCAATTTGCGCATAGGGACTCCGCCAATAAGGTGGCCTTGCCATATGGGATTCAATCACTCCGACTCCAAAAAACTTCGGGCCACACAGACCAATGGGCATCAAGACCATGTCGATTTGGTGGTTGTCGAAGAGCGTGTCAAGGCGAGCCTCAACCCGAAGCTAACATCCCTGCACTATCTCCCGATAGAATCCTACAAAAGACTTCTGGGAAATCATGATGATCACTGTTTCGGCTGTTTCACAGGCGATTATCCGTTCCCGCTTTCTTTCGGCTGATAGTTTTAAATGTTTTCCAAGCGTTCTCTCTGTATGAGTTTCGTTGAGAGGCTGTTCTGGTCATGGTTCGTTGTTTCAGGGGTCGGAATCGCGTATTACATACTTGTCAATCCCGGCATAACGATGATGACAGGATCCCTGATTGGTTTGGTGTTCATAGGCACGGGGCTTCTCAAACTGTCCCAGGAAGCCGGAGACAGGAAGCTTGCGGAAGTCAACTCGAAGATTGTCGAAACGCTGGGCTGGATAAAGCAGGGGCTGGAAAAGTTGAACAAAATGGGGGAGGAAGACCAGATCGAAATGCTGGCAAAAAAGATAATCGAACTCGAGAAC
>JAZDGV010000046.1:0-2597 GCA_043806535.1 Candidatus Aenigmatarchaeota archaeon | reverse complement strand
CCTGAAGGATTACAAGCGTTTCGCTTTCACAAAGTCAGGCGTTTCGCCGCGCTCGGTCCCTGGCCAGCAAAACGGCCTGTACATTGCGAACACTTACGAGCACGACGAATTCGGCATATACTCCGAAGAAGCATCGGTTGTGAAGAAGATGAAGGAAAAGAGAATGAAAAAATCGGAATCAATGCTCAGCGAGATTCCAGACCCAGCCATACATAGCGGCAAGGATGCCGATATAACAATAGTCGCATGGGGCTCGACAAAGCTTCCTGCGCTGCAGGCGATAAAAATTCTCGGAGAAAACAAAATCAAAGCAAACCTGCTGCAGATAATCTACATGGAACCGTTCAAATCGGCGCAGGTTGCGAAGATTCTCAACGGCGCGAAGAGGCTGCTGATTGCCGAGAACAACCAGACCGCGCAGCTGGCGGGATTGATAAGGGAAAAGACAGGCGTGGAAATAAAGGACAAGCTTTTGAAATACGACGGCAGGCAATTTTTCGCAGAGGAGATTGTCGAGAGAGTTAAAGGGATGATGAGGAGATGACCGAGATGAGAATCGAGGATTTTGACTTGGGGACAAAGCCGAAATGGTGCCCCGGATGCGGCGATTTCGCCATATGGGTTGCCGTGCGCCAAGCATTGGTAGAACTGGGAATACAACCGCACGAGCTTGTTACAACCTATGGCATCGGATGTCATGGCCACATGTCCAACATGCTCAAATGCTATGGCTTTGAATCGCTGCACGGACGAGAAATTCCTGTTGCGATGGGAGCAAAGCTTGCGAACAAATCGCTCAACGTTATTGCTGTGGCCGGCGACGGCGACTGCTATGGTGAGGGTTTGAATCATTTGATAAATGCGGCAAGGTCGAACATAGACATCGCGCTAATCGTTCACAACAACATGGTTTACGGATTGACAACAGGACAGACGTCCCCGACGAGCGAAAAAGGTTTCAAGTCAAAGACCACGCCATTGGGGGTGTTTGACGTTCCAATCAACCCGATTGCGCTCGCAATATCGGCAGGCGCGACATTTGTCGCCCGCGCTTACGCAGGCGATGTCACGCATCTCAAAACCATGATTGCGGAAGCGATAAGGCATAAAGGATTTGCGCTGGTCGATGTTCTTCAGCCGTGCGTGACGTTCAACAAAATCAACACGTACGAGTTTTACCAGAAGCGGGTTTACAAGCTCGGCGCAGAACATGACGAAAGTAACAAAATCAAAGCTTTGGAGAAGGCGTTCGAATGGGGCGAGCGCATCCCTATTGGCGTATTCTTCCGCGAAGAGCGCGGCACTTATGAAAATTCTTTTTCGATGCTCGATAAGCCGCTTTACAAACAGGACAAGGCAAGCGTCAATGTCGGCAATCTTATCGAGGAGTTCGCTTAGCGTTTAGAACCCGCCGTTGAACGCGATTTCGTCCAATAAGTTGTCAGCGTTTGCAAGCGCTTCGAGTTCTTCGACAAAATCATTTACATCCCTGATAATCGCCGGGTCGCAGCTTACTTCTTTGTTGTAGCCTGACTTTGTAGAAAACATGCTTATCTTTCCAACGCTTTTTTCAAGGAAGCCACGTTCGAATTTCCCTATCTCGATTTCCAACCTTGCAGAGTACCTGCCATCGGGAGACCTTTCTTCCCCCAAATGATGTTCAATTCCCAACCCTACGCTTCTCAAATGACCGTATGACGCCATTTGAACGCTATTGATGACATTGTCCATTGATTTCACAGTCAATGCGGCGCGTCCGCCCGGTTTGTCCGGGTCTACGTAGCACATCATCAATCTGGGCGCGCAGTTCTTCCAAACATCTTCACGATTTTGAGGAATAAAGCCTTCTGCGAACCCGCTGAATTCTTTCAGGAAATATACTTTTGACATGAGAACATAGTAACGCCTGAAAGGATTTAAACGTGCCCGTGCCCTAACAACTTAAATTCGGACATCATATCCTCATAGTTCATTTTTCCTGTCTTTGCAGCCCCGTGCAACATCCTTAACATGCCTATGCGGTCTCCGCCTATGAGCTTCTCTATGGCAATTGCGTACGTGAGATGGCTCTTCGGATCTCTTGCACCGGAATAGCCAAGGATGTCGGCTGAAATTATTCTCCTTTTTGCGTTTACTTTTTCTATTTTTTCGACGAGGTCGTCTACGTACATCCAGCCGCCAGCCCATCCGGTTTTTATTTCTTCTTGCCGCATACAATCCAAATCGAACGAGCAGTAAGCATCAGTCGCGTTTTGGTTTATCAATTTTCGCAGCTCTTCGTCGCTCATATCCATCCCTCTTGCAAGCGCTCTCCTGTTGAAATCAGATTCTTCTGAAAATATCACGTCCTGCGCTTTGGTGTCGTTGAACAGGTTGGAGACGAAACCGCCGCTGCTAATCTTCGTCCACACGTGCCCGACATCGCCGTGCTGGTCGAAGTGATAATAGACATAACCATCGCTTCGCTTGTCAGCGACGTGTTTGCAGAGCCCATACGTAAGTTTGTGAGCGCTGCCGTGGCCGTAGACTGTAAGGATTCTTCCTCTTGCGCCGTCAATGGAACTTTTCACATTGTTCATAATTTGACTCTTGGTATC
>JAZDGV010000045.1:0-2804 GCA_043806535.1 Candidatus Aenigmatarchaeota archaeon | reverse complement strand
CATTGGAACTTTAAAAACCGAGCAAAGAATTGAGAAAGCATACGCAGACACCGATCTCAAAGCCGCCGATGCCGTGATGCGGCTATACAGGAAAGAAGTTCTCGTCTCAAAGATACAGAAAGCGTTTTCAGCCGGATTGTTCGGAGTTGAGAAAAACCGCGTTCTAGTGCCGACGCGATATTCAATCACGGCAGTCGATGACATAATATCGAAAAGCATTCTGCGAAGCGTGAAAACATTCCAGCCAATCAACGAATATCGCGTCTATGAGCTCAATGAATTTGACAACAGATGGTCCATCCTCATGATACCGAGCTATTGGTCGTATGAACTCATAGAGGCATGGTATCCTAAGACGACATGGAATCCTTTTGGCACACAGGTTTCCATATTTTCCGACGCCGAGGGGTTTAAGGGACGGAGCGAATATCCGGAAATAGGCGGCTGCTATTTCGCGTCGCGCCTCGCTGTGTCAGAAGCGCTTGAAAGCGAAAAGCGGCAAGCCGCAGCTGTGGTGATGCGCGAGTCGCATCCGGGATATATAATGCCGCTTGGCGTGTGGCTGGTGCGCGAGAGCGTGCGAAAAGCGCTCAAAACAACCCCGAACAAGTTCGCGGATTTGAAATCCGCTTTGGAGCATGTCTCGTCAAAGTTTGATATAAAAATCGATATGTGGATTAGGAACAGCGCTGTGCTCAAGAACGCGATGCAGCAGCGCACGCTCGGCAATTTCTTGGGGGCGAAGCGATGATAATAGAAACAAAATGCAAAGCATTGCTTTCAAAGAGCGGAATCGCCGATTACTGCGTCAATTGTTATCGTGGCTGTTCTCACGCTTGCGCCTATTGCTATGCGCCATCCGTATTGCGGGAAAAAAGGAGATGGGGCTCGTTCGTTGAAGTAAGGACGAATGCGCCAGAGACTCTCAAGAAGGAAATCAAAAACGCGCCGAAGGGAAAAGTTTTCATCTCTTCGGTGACAGACGCCTACCAGCCGGTTGAAAGGAAATATGAGCTGACGAGGAAAATCCTTGAAATCCTGTTGGAAGCGCAATTCCCCATAGAGATCCTCACAAAATCGTCTTTGATTGCGCGCGATGCGGATTTGATAAAGAATTTCCATGACGCCGAAGCCGGATTGACAATAACAACGCTCGATGATGATGCGCGAAAAATATTCGAGCCGAACTCATCGCCTGTCGAAGAAAAGCTCCAGGCGCTTAAAACGCTGAAAGACGCCGGAATCAACACATATGCGTTCTTCGGTCCGATGCTGCCGAAAATATCCGACCAAAACCTGGAAGGTTATTTCGACGCATTGAATGGAATTGCGGATTTCGTTTATGTCGACAAGCTCAACCTCAAGCCGGGGACATGGAGCAAGCTTGCGCCTGCGCTGGAAAAAAATTATCCCAGTCTGGTTGGCGCATGGCGGGAAATATTGTTCACAAAGAACGGATACTACCATGATTTGAAAAGCCGCATAACAAAAATATCCTCCGGAATGGGAATTAAGACGGTTTTCTGCTATTGAATCTTCTCGATCAGTGCAGGCAGCACCCGCAGGCTGCGGATTATGTATTTTCCAGATTTTTTCCTCGAGCGGTCGATGTAAATCGCTGTTATTCCTAGACTTCGCGGTATCAGGTAATCGAACTTGTAATTGTCTCCCACATGAGTCACGCATTCAGGCGAAACTCCCAATCGTTTCAATAGCATCGCATACGCTTTCTCGTCCTTTACCATTCCGAAATCATCTACGACAGAAAATACCTCCGAGAAATAATTTCCAAGCCCCTCCATCTTCATTTTGATATCGAGAAGTTCGCGCGATGTATGGGTGAAAATCACCAGCTTGTATCTTTTTGAGAGCTTTGAAAGCGTTCTTTTCGCATGCGGCAGCAACTTGACTCTGCATCTCATGCCTGCTGTTATTTCTTCCAATTTGCAATTCAGACTGAACCTGGAGAACCAGAAAGAAGGTCTGAACCATTCCGGCTTGCGATTGCCCACTTTCCTGTACTCGTTCAGGCAGATTTTCCTTGCTGCGGCGAAGGCAACCCCGTGCTTCTTTGCGTATAGTTTGGGCATTTCCTCGTACCAGAAAACGTCATCGAAGCTACGAAAATCAACCAAAGTCCCGTCAAGGTCGAAGGAAACAATCTTCTTTGTCATGCTTTTATTTCTGTGCGAGCAATCTAAAATATGCTTGACATCATCCTGATTCTCACAGGCCTGCTCGGATTTGGAATAGCGTCTTATTACGACATCAAAACAACAGAATTCTCCGAGACGATACCGTACGGCATGATTGTCGTTGCGATTCTGGCAAAGCTCACGAGCGCGTATTTGACAGGCGGTTATGATTTGTTCTTCACGTCAATCGCTAATGGCATTTTTTTGCTGTTTGTAGGTCTTGCGCTGTATTATTTGGGGCAGTGGGGCGATGGCGACGCGTTCCTTTTGGGCACGCTGGGATTTTTGTTTCCCATCCCAAATGCGTTTTTCAGTCCGGAATTCATGCTTCCGCTCCCGGCTGCGCTGGTCTTCAACACATTTGCGATAGGTTCTGTTTACACGATCCTTTCAGCCGCTTACATCGGTCTTACAAACAAGAAGATTTGGAAAATCTTTGCCGCCGACATCCGTGACAACCGATTCCGGATTGCGGCGGCGATAGTTTTGTTCTTTGCCGTTCTTCTTGCGCTGCCTATTGCGATCGGGTGGTATCTGGGTTTGAGCGTCCCTGTCGCCGCTGTCGGCGCTTCGCTCTGGACATTTCCGTTCGTGGTTTTGCTTGTGCTG
>JAZDGV010000044.1:0-9932 GCA_043806535.1 Candidatus Aenigmatarchaeota archaeon | reverse complement strand
TAAATTGCTTTTTTATTTATATAAAGAGCCGCTTATTATTGAAGCGAAAGTGTTTGTATGAAATACTGCTATGCCAAAGGTTCGCAGAGCGAGAGGGAGCTGGGCAAGATTATGTGGAAATGGGGGTTTGCCGTGATAAGGTCGGCTGGCTCTGGCAAATACCGCTATACCGCTCCTGATTTGGTCGCGATAAAGAACAAGACGGTTTTTGCGTTCGAATGCAAGGCGAGGAAAAACTACGTAAAGCTTGAGGCGCAGGAGCTTTTCGAGCTCCGCGAGTGGTGCGAACGTTCGGGCGCGCTTGGATTTCTGGCATGGAAAATAAGCAGGCGCGGCTGGTTTTTTTTGAGCACAGACAAGCTCGACACGGGCATAAACGAAAAAAACATGCAGGCGCAAGCATTAAGAATCGAGGATTTGGTATCAATCTAACGGGTGTTAAAATGGACGAATGGCATCTCGCGAAGGAGAGCATAGCAAGAAGGATCGCAGGGGATATAGTTCTGTCCGAAGACTGCGGGAAAACCATACAGAAATGGAGGAACATATTCAAAATACCGCAGAAAACCCTCGCAGAAAAAACAAACGTGACCCCGTCCGTGATATCGGACTATGAATCGGGGCGCAGGAAATCGCCTGGCATGAAAGTCATCAAAAAAATTGTCGACGCGCTTATAGCCATCGACGAAGCCAGCGGCGGAAAGGTCATCAAGGAATTTTCTGATAAGCAGGACAATCTGCCAATAACAAAGTCCGTCATGGATTTGAAAGAGTTCAGCAGGGGGATAAGCGCCGGCGGGTTTTGCGACGCGATAGGGGCCAACCTCGTGGCTGGAAAAGACGCCGCTGCGCAGGACGTGTATGGATACACGATCATCGATTCGCTCAAGGCGATCGTGGAATTTTCTTTTGCGGACCTCGTGAAGTTGTATGGAATAACCAACAAGCGCGTGCTGATATTCACAAATGTCACACGGGGGCGTTCTCCGATGGTCGCGATAAAGGTGACGAACCTTAGGCCGGGGCTTGTGATAATGCACGGCATATCAAACGCCGATGAGATCGCGATGAGAATAGCAGACGCAGAATCGATTCCGCTTGCAGTGCTCAAGACGGATAGCGCTGACGCCCTCGTAGAAACGCTCAGAAAAAAATTCCCGTGATTAGAACGGCGGCGATTCCAAAAACGCGGCGATGGCAACCAACGCCAGCGAAACCGCCAGCAGCGACAAACCATCGTTCACGACCCTGTTGAATTCCGGCGAACCGAATTTTTCCCTTATCAGCGCCACGGATATTATGCCGCCGGCCAAGCCGCTCAGAAAATAGCTTGTTATCTCTGGCACCCCGTGCAAAAATATTGAAAAAAGCGCGATCGGAAGGCCGTGCGCGTAGCTTATTGGAATTGCTGCGGGACCAAGAGAAGAGTACAACGGAATCAGCCCCCTGGAGATATTTCCGATAAAAACCGCAATAATGGAAGCGTTCCATGCCAGGACAAGTATTGCGCCGGCGCCGAAAATGACAGAAAGCAAAAACGATAGTATCGATACCTTGGCGTTGTTAGCAAGAATCAACCAAAATTCGCCCGGTGACGTCGCTTGCGCCCTGATTTCATTGATGACCTTCGTCTGAAGCCCGAACGTGTTTCCGGCTACATCCGCTGGCGCAAAATGATAAATCATGCTCAATCCTAACACGATAGAAAGAAAAAACAGCGTGTAGGTCTTGAGAACAAACTCGTGCCTGCGGAAGAAACTCGGTTTGTTCTGGTGCTTGTCGATTGATTCGTCTTGAACAAACATTTTTGTGAAAAACGGGACTGCTGTTATCGTTATGAAAAAAATTGTCATCCATCCGGCCTCGGAAGGCATTATGAATGAAGCAATCAAAAACGACACGATTGTTATCATGACGCCGGCGAGAAAAACCATGAGCGGCTTCCTCTCCACATTCGAGAGCGAAAAAACAAACTCCAGCATAATCAGACCTTTCTTTTTTTGCCTATTTTAATTGGTTGCGCAAAGATATTTTTATGAAAATACTCGCGATAGCGGACATTCACGGCGACTTCGAAAAACTTGAAGAATTGATGGAACGTGTAAAGGAAGATTTTGATGCAATTGTTTGCCCGGGCGATTTCACGGACATTGGTCTTTCCGCGCAAGGCTTTTCGAGAGAGGAGATGCTGGAACTGATTTTGGAGGAGTTGAAAAGCCGCAAAAAACCGGTTCTTGTCGTGCCGGGAAACCACGATGGCAAAGACTTGCACAACATGTTTGACAACAGTGTGATAAACCTACACGGAGACGGGAAAATTGTTGATGGTGTCGGGTTCTTTGGTTTTGGGGGCGCCAAAACGCCTTTCCAGACGCCGTTCGAACCGTCAGAAGAAGAGACGTCGCAAGGTTTGGCGCATGGGTGGGAAAAAATCAAGGACTGCGAGACGAAAATCATGGTTGTCCACAACCCGCCGAAAAACACCAAGTTGGACCAGACCGCTTCGGGCGCACACGTCGGCTCTGAGGCTGTGAGAAGATTCATACTCAAGAACCAGCCAACCGTTGTGATAAGCGCACACATACACGAGGGCGGGCGGGAAGACGTTTTAGAAAAAACACGGCTTGTCTACCCAGGCGTTGCTGCGTCTGGTTGCTACGCGATCATAGAAACCGGCAAAACGTTGAAAGTTGAAGCCAAAACCGTGCCGTTAGAGATTTGAGACACCCCCCTATTTCTTTTGGAACGCCGGTTTGTTTTTGTTTTGTTAGTTTAGTTTAGTTTATTTAAATTAAATATATATAAAATAATAAAAACAACACAATGAAGTTCCATACGAAACGGGGGGGTCATGGCACGCGGTTAAGAATATATAAACAGAACACAAAACCATCTAACCCTTCTTTCATCTGAAACGGTGGTCAAATGCAAACATCCATACAATCAATATTTTCTAACTACACAAAGGGAAAATCAATATTCGTCAACAAAGACGCGCTGTCAACATCTTACATGCCGGGCTCTGTCACGCACAGGGACGAACCAATGAACAACATCGCCAACATACTTGCGCCGTGCCTGCGGGGCGAGCGCCCATCGAACATATTCGCGTATGGAAAGACCGGCACAGGGAAAACACTCTGCGTCAACTATGTGGTGGGCGAGCTGCTGAAAAACACGGGCCAGAACGGCTCGATAAGAACGGTTGCCGTGAATTGCAAAATGAGGAAGATTGCGGACACGGAATACAGGCTTGTTGCGCAATTGTGCAAAGAGCTCGGCAAACAGGTGCCTGCAACAGGATTGCCGACAAGTAAAATCTATGAAATTTTCAACGACCTGCTGGACGGCAAAAAACAGAACGTCATACTCGTCCTTGACGAAATTGACACGCTGATCAAGAAGGCAGGCGACGAGATCCTTTACAACCTGACGCGCATAAACCAGGAATTGAAGCAGGCAAAACTCACAATAATAGGAATCACCAACAACCTTTCCTTTGCCGAGGGTCTGGATCCGCGCGTGAAATCCTCCCTGAGCGAAGAAGAGGTTTTTTTCAAGCCTTACGATGCACTGGAGTTGAGGGACATATTGCAGCAGCGTTCGCAGATTGCCTTTGCGCGCGGCGCGTTATCCGAGGGGGTAGTTGAAAAATGCTCGGCGCTTGCTGCGCAGGAGCATGGCGATGCAAGGCGCGCGCTCGATTTGCTGAGGGTCGCCGGGGAAATCGCAGAAAGGAACAACGAGACCGCAATAACCGAAAAACATGTCGACCTCGCGCAGGACAAAATAAATCTGGACAAGATTATGGAAGCCGTAAGGACGCAACCGAAGCAATCGCAAGCCGTTCTGTGGTCAGCGATTAAAATCATGGAGGTCAAAAAGGAAATCGCGACCGGCGAAGTCTATGAGCAGTACAAAAAGGTCTGCAAGAAACGCGGGCTCGCTTCGCTCGGGCAGCGCAGAGTTTCGGATCTTATCACAGAGTTGGGCATGCTTGGAATCCTCAACACGAAAATAATTTCAAAGGGGCGCTACGGCAGGACCAAGGAGATAAAACCGGCCGTCCCGGCGCAACTTTTGGATGACATCAAAACCGTGCTGGGAAAAGACTTTTACTTCGAATAGCCCGTGGTTTTATGGCGGATCCCATCAAAAAATTGTTAGAGCGCGGTGTGATTGTCGGGCAGGACGCGGCCCCGCTCCTCACTGAGGAATTGGTGGAAAAAATAATCTCGAGTGGTTTCAACGAACCGTTTCTCGCAAAAAAGCACATCGAGCCGTTCCTGAGCGCAGAAACGTTGAAAATAATTTCAGCGCCAATAGAATTCAAGGAGGAATACGAGATTTCTGACTTCGCCAACTACTACGAAAAAAAATACGAAAAAATCCGCGGAGTGCTCGGCGAAAAGCTCCCCGATCCGGTTTCGATAAACAAGCTTGCGCTCGGAAAAAAATGTTCCATCATCGGCGTAGTAAGGGAAGCGCAGGGCGATGACATGGTGTTCGAGGATAAAACCGGGCGCGTGACGGCGGTGGTGCAAAGCGAGAAACTGGAGCAGGGGGATGTGATAGGTTTGGCAGGAAACATGGGCAACGAAAAGTTTTTTGCCGAAGAAATAATATTTCCCGACGTTTCGGTAAAACGGGAAATCGGAAGATTGGAAGAGGGCATCAGGGCGATCTTTATCGCCGACATACACTACGGCGCGCAGAACTTCAAAAAAGAGTTATTCGACAATTTTATCAGGTGGCTCGAGGAAAAAAATGCGGACATCGTTCTCATCGCCGGTGACATATCCAACAACGGCGACTATGAATTTCTGGAGAGAATACCGGAAAAAATCCCGGTTGTAATTATACCAGGCGAAACAGACTCGGGTGCTTTGCAGCCGCTGAAACCAATAAAAACGCGGACAAAACGAAGAATTTACTCTTTACCCAACCCCGGAAAGCTTGTCATAGAGGACCGCGGAAAAATCGAAATACTGCTATATCATCCATCGGCGAAGAAAGACAGCCAGCCGGAAAACTTCATGTTGTCAATGGTGAGAAAAAGGCACTTCACGCCGCGCCAATTCCTTCCCATACAGGGGCAGTTTGTGCTAGAAAGCGAGCCGGACATAATATTCATCGGGCATTTTCACAAACCGGCAATCAAAAACTACAAGTCAGTCACGCTGCTGTCCGGCGGGAGTTTTGTCGACGATCCCACGTTCCCGGTCGTCAACCTCAAGACAAGAGAAACAAGCACGGTGAAGTTCTAGCGCCTGATATACATTTAAATCAACCGCGTGAATTAGATTCAGTTCTGGTAGATTTTATGCGGATGCAGATTCTCGACGTCGATTACACGCTTGTAAATGACATGCCCGTAATAAGAATTTTCGGGAAAAATGAAATCGGAGAAGTCGTCTGCGGGTTTTTTGAAAGATTTCTTCCGTATTTTTATGTCATCCCAAAGGACGGGAAAAAGGACGAGATGATAAAATTTCTTGAAAAGCTGCCGTTCAGGCCGCAAAAAATCGAATCCGTCAAGAAGTTTTTGCCGATTGGCTTTTCCGAGGATGGAATCGAGATGCTGAAAATAACGCTCAAAAACCCCGCGACAGTCTCGGAGATGAGGGATTTGATAAGGAAAACAGACTATTGCGAGAACGTGTACGAGGCGGACATACTTTTCAAAAACAGGTTTATGAGCGACGCTGACATACGGGGCATGGGCTGGGTGGAAATCGTTTCCAAACCCATAAGAACCGCAACAGTAAGGGCGAATAAAACCGTGAAAATAACCGACATAAAGAGAATCGACTCGCTTGAGAACGTGCCATTCCGGTACCTCTCCTTTGACATAGAGGTGGTCGCGAAAAAAGGAGTTCCGGAGCCAAGAGACGACCCGATAATAATCATCAGCATTTGCTTCGCCCCGGATTACAACAAGAAAAAAAGCGTTGTATTGACGACAAAGCGCATAGAAGGCGACGATGTCATGGTTTTCATCGACGAAAGGGGCATGCTGGAAAGTTTTGTGAGCATTGTAAACGAATATGACCCGGACATCATCACAGGTTTTAACACCAACAACTTCGACATTCCATACCTCTTAAAGCGCCTGGAAATGAACAAAATAACGAAAAATTTCGGGCGTTGCACCGAAAAACCGGTGTTTGTCAGGGAGATCGCAAGAGGCGAAAACCGGGTTTCCATGCTGGGCAGAATTTCCGCGGACAGCTACAAGCTCGTAAAGAAGAATTTCCTGCTGAAAAGGTACGGGCTTGGAGACGTTGCGAAAGCCCTGTTGAATGAGCAGAAAAACGATGTTGCCCATTCGGAAATAGGGAAGCTGTGGAACGGAAACAAAAGCGACGAGTTGAAGAAGCTTGTCGATTACGCGAGAAAGGACGCGGAACTTGCGCTGAAACTTCTGATAAACAAAAAACTCATGGAAAAATACATCGAGCTCTCGAAAATCAGCGGGGCACTGCTGCAAGACTGCCTGGACAGCGGGGAAACCACGAGAATTGACAACATATTGCTGAGGGAATTCAACAAGGACGGCTTTGTGATTCCGTGCAAGCCGACCTTTGCCGTGAATGGCGGCGAGGCGCTGAAGGGAGGGTTCGTCCTTACGCCAGTGACAGGCTTGCATTCGAAAGGGCTTGTTCTTGTCCTTGATTTCAAATCGATGTATCCGTCCATATTCATCAGCTACAACATCTGTCCCACAACGCTTGTCAGGGCAGAGACAAGCGTCGAAACCACGCTAACGCCGTCCGGCTCGAAGTTCGTGACTGCGAACGTGAGGCAGGGCATAATACCGCGGATACTCAAGATGCTGATTGAGGAAAGAAAAAAGACGAAGAAGCTGCTGCGCGGAGAAAGGGACGTTGAAATAAGAAGAACGCTGGACGCGAAACAGCTCGCATTCAAGATACTGGCGAACGCGTTTTACGGCTACACAGGATACTCCAAAGCGAGAATACACGTGCTCGATGTCGCAAGCTCTGTCACAGCGTGCGGGAGACACCTGATACAAAAAGTAAGAGATTCCGTCGAGCGCAACTACAAGTACAAAGTGATATACGGCGACACGGATTCGATAATGATCAAGACTGACATAGAGGATTTGGAAGAAGGGCTCAAACGGGGGAGGGAGATTACGGAAGAACTCAACAAGGAGCTCTCTGGAGTTTTGGAAATGGAATTCGAAAAAATGTTCAAAAGTTTCCTGATACTCACCAAGAAACGCTATGCGGCGTGGAGATTCGAGCGAGACGGCGACACATGGAACGAGAAAATCGAGATGAAGGGAATAGAGACGGTGAGGCGTGACTGGTGCGAACTTGTGAGCGAGACCATGAACAGAACAATTGACGTCCTGTTAAAGAAAGGGGACGTAAAAACTTCGGTCGAATATTTCAGGAGCGTCATGAAGGATCTGGAGGAAATGAAAATACCGCTGCAAAAACTTGTCATAACGAAAAGCGTTTCCAAAAACCCATCCAGCTATGTAGGAATGCAACCTCATATAGAACTCCTGAAAAAATTGCAGGCGAGAAACCCTGGCGACGCGCCGGGCGTGGGCGACAGAGTAGGATATGTGATTATCAAAGGAAACCAGCTTCTCTCGAAAAGAACGGAAGATCCCGACTATGTGATAGCGCACAACCTGCAGATAGATTCAACTTACTACATCGAAAATCAATTGCTGCCTCCGATAGAAAGGATATTCAGCGCAATGGGGATTTCGAAATCCGAGCTTGCCGGCAAGGGGCGCCAAGTTTCGATATTAGACGCTTTCAAAAGAAACCACAAACCAGAGAGCAAAGCCGCAACCTTTGACGGGTTTGTCTGCAGCCAATGCCAAAAGATACACGCCGCAATACCGCTTGCCGGCAAATGCGACTGCGGCGGGGAACTTCTGCTTAACGCACCCGAAGGGCACTCCAAAATATTGGCAACCTGATTTAAGCGGCTCCGGTCAAATAATATTATGGACTATCTGCTTTTTCAGCTGATAAACCAGCCGCAGCGCAATCTCATCGACATGTTCTTCATTATCGTTTCGCAGGGATCGCTCTTCGTGTTTTTCGCTTCGGCCATACCGATGCTCTTTGACAAGAAAAAACTGCTTCCCTATGCGCTCGTCATGGTTGTCGCATATTTTTCGGCAGAATTCTTCAAAATCATAATCCAAAGGCCGCGGCCGGACGGCTTGTTGCTGATAGCGGAGCAGCAGGACTACTCATTTCCGTCGTCGCACGCTTCGACAGCCGGCGCTTGGGCGAATGCAATGTCGAAGCTCTACAAAAAATACGCCAAGGCGTTTTGGCTGTTCAGCCTGCTTGTGTGCTTCAGCAGGATATATGTCGGCGTGCATTATCCGTCCGATGTGATCGCTGGGTTGGTTTGGGGATATGCCGTAAGCTGGTTTATAATGAAGCACGAAAAAGAGTTTTTCAGACTCCTTCGGGTAAGATAGCCCTTTCCAACCGCGCGCTCTTAACAGCCCGCCTGAAGCCGGCGTTTTTCGCGAACGATTTCATCCTGGTTTCGCCGCCAATGCGGATGCTCCACAACTTTGCGCCATGCCTGAACAACGAGCTGTCGATTTGCGCTTCGGCTAATAGCGCCATGATGTTTTCGAGCAGCGCCTTGTCCGTTGACACGGCGCTGATGTAACGATCCCATATGGGCAAAACTATATTTCGCTGTTGTGCGATAACGCTTGCTTTGGCGTCGAAGAAACCGGACAAAAAACCAATGCGAAACTCGTGATCTTTATGCGTTGCTTCCGGCACGCCTCCCATATTCGTCTTTAGTTTCCACATATTCACGAACGCTTCTATTTGACGTTTGCCGTATAGCGTTACGACATACACGGGTTTTTCACGTTGTTTCACGTTCACGCTAGGCGTCTTACCTACACAAGAAGCGAGTTCTCCAGCGAATAGCTCTGCAAACTCCTTGTCGCCTGTTTCTAAACCTATGACATAGTTTCGTCCCTGTAGCACGTAACCAGCGCCGCAGAGCACCCCGCAGACATAGCCAGCGTCCATAACAACCACGTGCATGAACGTGAATATATAATTCACGGGGTATAACACCCCATGACTTCACGTGGAGTAACGTTCATTCACGGTTTCGGCAACGTTACCCATCTGTCAATCCGTCCGCGTTCACGTGACCCAGCGCTGTTTCAAAGGCGAGGAACGCTATAAAGAAAAATAAAGCAAGTGGTGGGTTTGGCTTGGCTGGCTCATAATGAGCGCCCACCACAAAAACAAGCAAGCGCTTGGCGCCTGCCCAAAATAACATAAAATGCATTAGATAAAAGAATTTCTGAGACTCCGGGAGAAAAGGCGCATACAACACTGGAAACGGGCGGAAAAAGGCGCATTAATATACGATTTTCAATATAAAACTAGGCGAAGCCCATGCTCAGGGAACGAGAAAGAAAGGTCCTGATAGAACTGCTGAAAGACGGAAGAAAGCCGGACAAACACATAGCCAACGATTTGCGCATGACGCAGCCTACTGTGACAAGGATAAGGCAAAAACTTGAGAAGACGGGCATGATAAGGTCATACAGGCCGGTCGTGAGCGAAAAGAAGCTCGGCTTCACAATAACGGTTTTGACATTCTTCATCTGGCACGACTCCTCTGAAACCAAGGAAATAAAGGAATGCATTGACTACATCGTGCGGCATCCGCATGTCACCTACTTCGCCGAAGGCGAAGGCTTGCGCGGAAAGAATGCGGTGATACTGTCGCTGCACATAGACTTTGCGGATTACGAAAACTTCATGCACGAGCTAAGGGAGAAGTTCGGAAAACACATCTACGGCTTCGAGCAGTTCGTGCATTCCATGGATGCCATAGCCAAGCACGACAGGGCGCACACACTGATACACGGGATATCTAAGCTACCG
>JAZDGV010000043.1:0-2370 GCA_043806535.1 Candidatus Aenigmatarchaeota archaeon | reverse complement strand
CATAAGGGCAAAGATGCTCTGGGCTTTGGTTGACAACGAACTCGACATAACATATTACCAGATAATCAGGATAAGGCCTTAGGTGATTCTCATGAAAGTCGAGGAATTAATGAACAAGGATTTTGTTACAATACCGCACGACGCCACTGTCGCCGATGCCATAAGCATAATAAGAAAGCGGCAAATACACGAAATCATGGTGACGATGGGCAATGATTTGTTCGGACTCGTAAGCTCGAGACAATTGATAGAAAGGTCCACCAGGCTGAACGAAAAGATATCCACAATAACAGTGTCTCCTATGATTCTTGAGAAGGGCCTTGACGTGCAAGAAGTCGTTGAAAAACTTATTTTCGGCGGGCACCGCGACATACCGGTTGTCGACAACGGCGTTCTCGTGGGCGTTGTTTCCGAGATAGATGTTTTGGGGGCCCTGAGCGGAATGAAAGGCTCATCCGTCAACAAGAAAAAAGCAAAGGACTGCATGAGCCCGATAAAGTTCGCTTGCAGGGAAGATTGTCCCGTCTTCGATGTGAGAAAATCCCTGTTAAGGCACAACGTAAATAGGGTTCCTGTTGTTGACGAGAACGGAAGGCTGGTCGGAATAATATCAACCATCGATTTCCTGAAAAAATCCGGGTCGGAAAAGAAATTTTACTCGGGAAGCAAAATCGGGGAAAAAATAGACCTGGAGAAGATGAGCGCCATCTCCATGATGAACAAGAACGTGTTCTCGGTGAAACCGGATGATACGCTTGAAAAGGTCATCGGAATTTTCGTCGATAACCGCGTTTCGTCTGTGATTGTCGAAGACGCCGAAATGCCTGTTGGAATAATAACGCCGAAAAACATTCTTAGGCTGGTATATGAGCCGAAAGTGCCCAAAAGCAATGTGGAAGTAGCAGGCGCGGAGGACAAGGAAATCAGATATATGATAGCCGACTTAGCCCAAAGAAAAATCAGAAAGTTCGACAGGGTCGTGGAAATAACGTCCTTTCGCATTGGAATCAAGAGCCACAAAAAAGAAGGAAATACGAAATATGAAGTGAAAGGCAGGATTGAAACCGGATCCGGGGCATTCTTCGCTTCCGATGACGGTTGGAATGTTTTCAAATGCGTTGACGGCGTCATAGAAAAACTGTGGAAAGAGATTTCAAGGAAGGTCGGAAAGGGAAAAACCAGCCTTTGACTATTCCAAATTTTCGAATTTTTCCCCTGACAGGAATTTTCCGATGCAGGCTTGGAGCTTTTCCGCTTTCACGCGTATCTGTTTGGTATCGTCCCGGTTCCGAAGCGTAACTGTACCGTCCTGCAGCGTCTGATGATCTACCGTTATGCAAAGCGGGATTCCCACCTCGTCCGCGCGCGCATACCTCTTTCCTATCGAGTCTTTTATCTCAAGTTCGACGTCGAAATCTTTCTTCAGCGTTTTGAATATTTCGGCGGATTTCTCCGCGAGCCCGTCCTTGTCAACAAGCGGAAATATTGACGCTGACGCCGGCGCCAGGTGCGGTGGAAGTTTTAAGAAAACTCTTCCGTTCTCTTCGCGATACGCGCTCTCGAGCATGCAATAGAAAGTCCTGTCAACGCCCATCGAGATCTCCCACACATGGGGGATTATCTTCTCGTTGTCCTCGAACACAGCCACATCTTTTCCGGAGATTTTCCCGTGCGAACCCATATCGTAATCCGTGCGATAGTTGTTTGCCACCAGCTCAACCCATCCCAGCGAGCTTGAGAATTCGGTGTCCCAAGATTCTTTCGCGTAGAAAGCGCGCTCTTTTTCGTCAAGCTCGCGCAACCTGAGCTTATCGGCTTGCAAGCCGCACGCCACAAAGAACTGCTGCATTATCGCAAGATTGTATGCGAACAGCTTGTTTGAGATTATTTTCTTCTTTACCGCTTCATCCACCGTTATTTTTACAAAATCCTTTTTCTCTCCGATTCTCTTTAGGTTAAGCGCATAGTCCTTGACATCATCGTAATTTTTCGCTTCGGTGTTCTTCGGGTTAAAAAATATCTCAGCTTCCGCCTGCGTGAATTCGCGCATGCGCAAAAGAGAGTTGCGCGGCGATATCTCGTTTCGGAACGATTTGCCTATCTGGGCGACTCCTAGGGGAAGTTTTCGCTTGATCGTCTTGAACAGGCGCGGAAAATCAACGAATATTGATTGGCAAGTTTCAGGGCGCAGGTAGCATTCCTTGGCGTTTGTCGCGCCTATGTCGACTTTTATCATCATGTTGAACCTTCGAGTTGCGCCAAGCGCGGATTTGCAGCCCGGGCATTTGATGCCGTGCTTTTTCAACAAGTTGTCAAAATCCTCGGCGCTGAGATTTTCCGGAACTTCCGCCTTTGTCTTGTCGGAAACCA
>JAZDGV010000042.1:0-7826 GCA_043806535.1 Candidatus Aenigmatarchaeota archaeon | reverse complement strand
GCCGATTTTTATTATCCCAACACTCTTTTTTGATTTTTTCACGACAAAATCTCTGGATTTGCCGGCAGGGTTCCCGTCGCAGAACAAGTCGACTGAGAACGCGTCGGATATTCTCACCGCTCCGCTGAAGACGAAAGGCTTGAAGAAACCGTGCGGGTTTATGGGAGTGAACGCCATTGAACTGTTGAATATCACCGGTCCGCCGGCTGAAATGTTGTAAGCGGTCGATCCGGCGGCTGTCGTTATTATCCCGCCGTCCGCGATAAGTTTTCTGTATACAGCTCTGCCGTTGAGAAAGACGTCGTACCTTGCGGCTTTCTTCTCCTGCCTGAAAAAATTCACTTCGTTGAAAGCGAAGCGCTTGTGCTTCCCTGCGCTAATTTCGAGCAGCGGGAATTTTTTCACGCCGTATTTTTTCTTTTTCAACGCCTGAAGCGCGCGGTCAAGTTCAAAGATGCTCAAATCCGAAAGAAATCCCTTGCTTTCGCCCGCGCGCACGCACAGCACGGGTTTTCTTATCTTTACCGCTTTCTGGATGGCGCGCAGGAAAGTGCCATCGCCGCCCACAGCAAGTATGGCATCAGGCGTTCCAGAACTTTGAATTCCGTTGCGCATCATGCTCTTTCTAACGTTCTTGCCATAACGGCCTTGCGCCATTACAAATAATCTCATACGATTAAAATGTTGCGGCGGGTTATTTAAGCTAAGCGCGGAATGTCGCCTACCTCATCGCGCGGTTTTGCCTGAAATACTCATCCATGGCGCTCAGCTTTGCGTCAAGCGCCTGCATCTGCGATTTCAGGACGTCTATTTCGGAAAGAACCAGATTGATTTTTGTTTTCATGGAATCGTCTGCTGGCTGCTGATAAGGGGGCGGGTACGCTTGGGAGGGGTATTGCGGCGCAGGGGATGGCTGCGGATAATTTTGGGAAAATGGAGCTTGCGCCGCTGAAGGATAAGACTGGGAATAAGTCGATGGCGGCGTGTAAGCGCCCGAAGTTTGCGAATAAGCGTTGGTGACCGGCGCCGATTTCTTTTTGAAAGGGTTCAAACCGCCAATCGCTTTGAATATGTCGAACATGTTAAACCTCCGGCCTTACCGGCAGCCTGAACAGCTGGCGCACGTCATTCAAAGCCATTCTCGCCCGCTCGTTGTTTCTCTTCAGCATCTGTATCCTGTGCTGCTTGTAAAAAAGCTGCAAATATATCCTGCTCAGCAAAAACCTTATGAAATTGCCTTCTTCCAGTTTCGTCATCAGTTGGCTGTAAATCCAGAACCTGCACCACCCGACCCGCGTTTCGGCGTGGAATTCGCCCTGGAATTTCAGGTCGAGCCACAAATTCGTGAATCCGTCCTCTTCGCGCTTCATCTCCATCTCGATGAAGAATTTTCTTGTTTCGCCGGAGTAATCGTATCTCGTGTCCTTTTGCGTGAACTTTGTCCCGCTTATCTCGAAATGCCTCCTGAAGACATCCGCGGTTTTTTTGACCATCGAGAAGGGGTTGGGTCCTGTGAATTTCATCTCGATTTCCTGATTTGGCGCGAACAAGTCGTCGTATATCATAAAATCCGGCATTCAATCGCCTCACGCTTATCCTAGCCTGAAATCCTCAAAAAGCTTCTTCACTTCAATCTCAAAGTTCCTCAGCAAAGCGCGTCCTTCGTGCAGGTATTTGAGCCGCGCTGTCCTGTAAAACATCGTGTGCCAGAGCATCCTTAGTATCTCGTAGAATATGCTCCTTTGCCACAGCGTGTCCTGCGGATATTCCGTTCTTATGCAGCCGAAAAGCCTGATCCTGGCTTCTCCCTGCCCCTTCGTGCACTGCCCGCTGAACTCCACTGTCATCCTATAATAGGAGAACCTGTCCAGCGGCTTGGTTATTTCCCAGAAAACCTCGAATTTTTGGGTGTCGCCGAGCGTATCCCAGTTGAATGTCCTCTCCAAGACTTGACCCCGCTCAACGCCGTATATCAGGGGTATCAGCTCTGCCAGCTTGGCATAGAAGCGTTCAGGGCCAGGACCTTTGTAGTTCAGCCAGATATAGTAGGGGTCCACCCGGATCAGCGGGTCTTCAAGAGTAAGCTTGGTTCTTGCAATTACCATATTATATACTTTGTTTGCTTAAATTTTATTTATGTATGAGGATGTCACATGGATTGCAATCGCTCTCTTCGTCGCTTTCCTCGGCTTCTTGGCAGCAGGACTGAATGCTATTACGCTTTTTCTGGCTGCGTTGGGGATCTTTTTGCTGCTTTTTTTGTCGCAGGTCAGAGGCGATAGCGATGTCGCCAACGGCATTGTTGCGATAATAATACTTCTCGCAATTCCCTTTGTCCTGTTCTCGATCGACGCAATGCGGGTGGTCTATTTGATCATAACCGTGCTAGGGCTGCTCACAGCGGTTTTCTTCTACAAAGTCGGCGAATTTGAGGTCAGGAGCATCGGCTACGCTGGTGTTATCGTTGGTTTGGCGCTTACGCTGGTTGGAATCTATTTGATGCTGTTCTAGGCAAAGAATTTAGCGTCAGGCGTTGATAATATTTGTATGTTCGCATGGACGCCGTTTGACCTGATTTTCCTGAAAGTCGTTGGCTCGTTCCTCATATTGTTCGGCTTGCTGATGGGGGCGCTCTTCCCCGCAGAGGACTATGAGCCGAAGAAAAGGTACATCGGGTTTCTGTTTCCTGCGTTGCTTGTTCTGTCCGGATTGCTTTGCTGGATAATATCCCAGTAGCGTTGCCGTCAGACAGCGGCAAGAAAAAGTTAAAAGCAGCTTGAGGGTATAATTAATATATGGTTCTGGAAAAGCCGGCAGGAGTAATCCTGATACTCGCAGGGATATTTTTTGTGGTGTTTTTCCCGGATGTCACACAGTCCGCTGTCTACCAGCCAGCCGAGTTCGCATACGTTGGAATCCTGGTAGGGCTGTTCCTGATGGCCGCGGGGATAAAACTTTTATTCGGATGATCGCATGACATTTTACATAACACCAACGGTTCCTGCCAACCAGGACGGTACATGGCTCTACGCGTGGCCTCCTGACCAGAACGGGTCGCAGATAGTGGGTGATTACTATAAACTGCAGGGCGTGATGGTGAACCCGACCGGACCTTTAGGCACTGGTTCATTGCTGTACTTCAGGCTGATGTACCAGTTGCCGAAGTGGGGATACGGTGTTTTCAAGTATCGCGATGAATTTCAAATCAACCCGACATACAGGGAATATTACACAGCCACTCTTGCGCAGAAGCAAGATCTTGAAACCAAGATAAAATCCGGCTTGGAATCGGCCGCGCGCGCAGTGGCTGATTATGAACTGCTTTACCACGATTACAGAAAATACTACGAGATGATAAAATACTTCGAAAAGCTCGAAGCCGGCACGAAAAAGCTGGCTGAAGCAAAGCTTCCTGCCGAGAAGAAAGACGCCGAAAAGATGATTGAAGAATCCAACACCTCGCTGAAATCCATGTTCGTGGACCAAGTTGACGTCCAGACAGGCGAAGGAATTTCGATGCGCACAATCATCAGCAGGTGGCCGAGCATCATCGTGGATTTCATGAGGATCAAGGACAACATGACAACGGCCGATTTGATTGTTGACGGTCTCTCGCCAAAGGTGTCAAGGGCCGAAGCTGTTGTGCTGGCAACAAAGAACAAGCTGTTCTTGGAATGGAAGGTGATGTTCAAAAAAGCTGTTCGCGACAGATATCTTAACATCCTTAGCCTGATGAACTCGCGCCAGAAGTCCATAGAGGAGTACAAGCGCTGGCTGCGGCCTTATATAATACAGCATGAGATGTTCAAGGAAACATTCGAAACGCCCGGCACTGGAGGAGGCGCATCCACGCACAGGATAACGATAAGCGCGCACGCCACTTCAGTGCATGACATCGGCATATACGCCTGGAGGCCTTTCCGACCTGGCGATTTGTTCAGGGCGACAACCACGAGAAGGGAAATACCGATACAGGCTGTTTTCCTGAGAGATGACAACAAGCGGCTCAAGGACAATCCCTCTTTGGCCGAACTCGTGAAAAACAAGATGAAAGAGTTCAAGCTTGACGCTCAGGGAAGGGGAACCACGAATTTCTGGATAAACCCGTATGACGACATGGCAAAATCCGTCCTTTATGGGAAAGCCTTTGGAAAAGCCGGCGGCAGGTTTGACAACAAATACATAGACGAGAAGAACAACGGAAAGGCGCTGATGGATGAATATCCCTTCCTGTCTCCCGAGGATATCGAAATCCGAGTTTTTGAAATCATAAGAGCATCAGAGCAGGAGATGCAAACCTCGTACAACACGCTGCTCCTCCATCCGGACTATCTCTATTACGTGTACTGGGACATGCATTTCAACAGGGCTATAATATCCATACCGCAGGGCGCCAACGATGACACGATGATATGGGTGAAACTCGCCTTTGTGAGCCAGAATGTGATGCTCGCAAAACTGGTGGAAAGGTGGGCGATGGAAAAGAAATTCGACTATGAGGTCGAGGAGATGCTCGGTCTCAGGAACTACGAGGTCGGGAAGTCGGGGGAATTCGCAAAAGGAATAACAGGGACGCTGGAAGAATTCGCGAGGAAGCAGTTCCCGAATTTGTACGGCGGCGCGGAAAAGGGCAGTCCGATTAAAAAGGCGTTAGAGGTCGGGGAATCAATAGCGAGTTTCTTCGGGAAATTCGACATAAGCTTCCTGCTTTACAGGAAAGGCCCTTACGAATTGACGACATGGGAAAGGTTAACAAGGGTTTATTCAAAGATGTTCGCCGACACGTGGCGCTCCGAGCTTTTCGACTGGTTTTACGAAGAGATAAAGCTGGGGCAATAGCGCCAGACCGACACATACCTCGGGTATGTGTCAAGTAAAACCAATAATTTATGGAACAAGGTGAGCGCAATCAGAAACATACCTTATGGTATGTTTCAGGCAACAATATCATGTGATGGGAATGGCGTACACTATAGGCGTTTCAAGCGGATGGTGGGCAATTCCCAAGACGCCAGATTTGCTAGGTTTGGGAAAGAAGACCATGAGCGCGGCGACTTATGGAGTCACGTTTGTCCAAGTTGATTTGGAGACCTTTTCCGAGTTCCGCGAGCCGAAACTGCTGGCGCAGCTGGAGAATGCCAGGAAGAACATGGGCATGGACTTTGGAATCCATGGCGAATACGACTTCAATATGGAAGCCGCGACAAAGGACTGGTGGGACATTGCGCAGGAGCGCTTGGTCGAGCAATTGAGAGGCGCTGCGGAAGTCAAAGCCGCTTACATCCATTTTCACGCGTCATCCATGCCGCCGCCAACATTCGGCGGGACAACATTCGGAAGATTTGTGCGATTGGTGGGGTCGGATGGCAACACGCTTTACTATCTTGTTGAGAAGCTCGGGGACAGGAGCAAGTGCCCATGGCTGACAGAAGACAACAGGATAAAAATCAGGAAAATGGTTCTCGACTCTTTCATGTACGGAGGTCTTGAGCCGACCGATCCCGAGTATATGAAACTGCAGAACCTGCAGCGCGCTTGGGAAAGCGACATTCACACAGTACGCCTCGGAAATCGGATGGAAAACATAAGCGCAAACCAGTACGAGAAAATCAGGGATATATTGCGAAAGTATACAAAGGAAAATCTAAAGCCGCCGTTAAATCCCCAAACCCATCCTGTTTTCTTTCAGATGGCAGAGCAAATCGCCAGCAGAAGGCATCCACTTGAGCAAGATGCGGCTCGCAACCTCATGGCATACTTGGTGCAAAATCCCCAAGAACTCATCGACCAAATGGGTGTGGAAGAACTCGCCACATTGTCGGGGTATGACGAGAACGCGTTGAAAGATATGGTAGTAAAAGCAAGGATCGAAACAATGGATAAGCGCAATGATAATATACAAGAAACTCTTGTGGAGATGATGGGAAGGAAATACGTCCCGTTCTTCGGATTCGACGAAAGGCTTTCCTACGAGATAATTGCGAGATTCTTGGAAGGTTCTGAGATATGGAAAATCATCTGTGTCAATGACTATGTGAAAAACCAATTAACCGAGCAATGGAAGCAGGAAGGCAGGAAATTCGACCCAAGCACGGATTTGACCGCCGAGGCGATGATGAGAAGCAATGACAGGAAAGTGCAGGCAACGCTCGCAACAATGGTTGCGATGGAATATATCAACGGCCATTTCAATTCACCCATGCAGTACAGGGACCCTACGACAGGAAAATTTGTAATTTACAAAGGGAAAAACGGCAACACTGTCAAAGACTTCATAAAGGACAACAATCTCGTTGTCACGTTCGAAACGCCTCAGATGATAGCCGAGAAGCAGGAGGGTTTGCTGCGAATCACACGTTCAGAGCACATATACCAGCTCGTGAAAAAATTGCGCGAATCCCCGCGCGGAAATGACAAAACGTTTTTGAAAGACAACGTGTTCATGTCTTTGGATTTTGAGCACATGCTCACCCATAACCTCGACATAGAGCAAGAGATACGGGATTTGCCAAAAGACGGCGGGTCGTATATCCGGGTGATGCACGTCGGGCAGCCAAAGCCGATACACCCCGCGCACGCGCCAATAGCTGTAGGCTCTGACGCCCAGGATCTTGTATACGGATACCTGTACGAATTGCGCAAAAAGGGTTTCAAGGACGGCTGGATAATATTCGAGCGCGGCGGCGGCCAGACGCCTGCGGAGTGGATGGGGAGCAGCGTCACCTCGCTGCGTCTCATCGTTGAATATCTTGAGAAAGATGTCGAACCGAAAAAATTGCCGCCAGAATTCTATGGCATATCAACGCAGTCGGAGATGGCTTACCAGCGCCAATTGGAAACCGTTGAACATCATTTTTTCGACCCATTAAAAGGAACTTTAGCTGTGCCGGAAGAGGAATTCACGTTCCTTGGAAAGATGGCGACCGAGAAGACGGGGGTGACGCCGGAGAAATGGAAGAAGGAGGAATTCAAATAGTCGGCTGTTCTTTCACAAATCTGAATCGGGATTTATAAATCAGATAACTTGAATTTATTATTGCAATTGCGGATGATGAGAATATGGACGATCAGAAGGCGAACGAAAGCAAAGTCGATGAACAGTCAAAATCAAGCATAGCATCGGCGCTGAAGTTTTCCAAGATAATCAGAACGCAATTTCCGGACGTAATCAAGGGAATTTTGCTGTTCGGCTCCGCGGCGAAAGGGAGCAAGAAGACAGGCGACATCGACGTGCTGATAATCCTGGATGACACGAACCAGAAAATTTCAGACGACCAGCTCGACAGAATCGATGAACACATCCGCCTGATAGCCGACGAGCATGGCATACATCCGCAAATCCATGATATCACAGATTTCTGGGATTGGATACGCCATGGCGACCCGATACTCTTCAATTTTTTGCGTTATGGATTTCCGTTATACGACTCCGGGTTTTTGAAGCCCACGCAACGGTTGTTGGAAGAAGGCCGCATCACGCCTTCCGAGGAAGCGATAAGGCTGTATTCCAAAATTCCCCCAAAAAACATCGAGAAAGCGGAAAGCTATGTGAAAGCTGCGGTGGTAAAATATTATGACGCGATGACCGCCGCCGCGCAGGCTGTTTCAATGTCGCTGTTGAAGCGCCAGCCGGAACCGCGCGAAATCCCGGATGTGCTCCAAGATTTGGTCAAAGATGGGAAGTTGGAGCAGAAATTTGTCGATTACTATGTTGAAATTTTCCAGCTCTGGAAAAAGATAGACCACAAAGAACTGGCGATAGTGAGCGGAGAAATATTGCAGAGCCAGCGCGACCACGCCAATGAGTTCGTCGAGAAGATGAAGCA
>JAZDGV010000041.1:0-6177 GCA_043806535.1 Candidatus Aenigmatarchaeota archaeon | reverse complement strand
TGCCCGAACTGCGGATTCTGCGAGGACTGCGAGTGAGCCTTTTTCTTTAGAAAAGAAAAAGCCTCAAGCCAAAAAGAAACTACGGAACGCTTAAGGGAAAGAAAACCACGAATTCTCGTTACGACCGGCTTACCCATCTCGGCTTCGATAGAAAGATTGGAAGCAACACCAGAAATGCCAACAGCCAGTCTAACATGCGTTCTACCTTGAGCTGATTCTTAAAATGCGGAAAGCGCAATCTACGCCTTCACAAGGTCTATAACAACGCCGGCTGCGACGGTTTGCCCCATGTCGCGCACAGCGAACTTCGCAAGCTGCGGGAAATCCGCTTGTTTCTCAAGCGAAAACGGCTTGTTCGGCTTGACCTTGACTATCGCGGCGTCTCCGGTCTTGATGAAATCGGGGTTTTCCTGCAACGTGGCGCCGGTCTTTGGATCCAGCTTTTTGACAATCTCAGTTATCTGGCACGCCATCTGCACTGTGTGGCAATGGAAAACAGGCGTATAACCTTTTGTGATAACGGTCGGGTGGTTCAGCACAATTATCTGCGCCGTGAACTCTTTCGCAACTGTTGGCGGGTTGTCGGGAGTTCCTACCACATCGCCTCTGCGGATATCCTCGCGCTTGATGCCGCGCACGTTGAAACCGACATTGTCACCAGGCTCTGCTTGAGGCAGCTGCTGGTGGTGCATCTCAATGGATTTTACCTCGCCCTTTACTCCGGACGGCATAAAGATTATCTGAGCTCCAGATTTCAGCACGCCTGTCTCAATGCGCCCGACCGGAACCACGCCGATGCCTTTGATATCGTACACATCCTGCACGGGAAGGCGCAGCGGCTTGTTGATAGGCTTCTCGGGAAGCTTTATCAAATCAAGCGCCTCCAGTAACGTTGGTCCCTTGTACCAAGGCATCTTGTCTGATTTCTTCGCGACATTGTCGCCGAGATAGGCGGAAATAGGTATGAAGTTCATCTCCTCTGTTTTGTACCCGATTCCCTTCAGGAATTTTGCGAGCTCTTCCTTGATTTTGTTGTATGAAGCTTCCGCATAGTTCACATCGTCCATTTTATTGATAGCCGGTATCAGTTGCTGAACCCCTAGAACTTTGAGCAAATAAGCGTGTTCGCGTGTCTGGGCCTGAATGCCCTCTTTCACGGAGCAGACCAATATCGCGGCGTCTGCCTGCGAAGCGCCCGTAATCATGTTCTTGACAAAGTCGCGGTGCCCCGGCGCGTCGATTATCGTGAAATAATATTTTTGCGTCTCGAAAGGCCTGTGCATCAGGTCGATTGTAACTCCTCTTTGACGCTCTTCCTTCGTTGTGTCCATTGCGAACGCAAACTCGAAAGTCTGGCGCTTCAACTCGGTTGCTATGTCCTTAAGCTTGCGCATCTCATCCTCGCGGATGGCGCCTGTATCATAAAGTAGTCTTCCCACTGTGGTGGATTTTCCATGGTCCACGTGACCAGTTGTAATTATGTTCACATGCGGTTTATTTGCCATATCTTTCAACCTCCTTTTTATTTCACTTTGATACTTAAATCCTTTTCTTTTGGTTCAAGGAACGCCATTCATTCCTCTGCCACAATGTCCGCCAGCCCTTTGCGCTTCCTGATTTGATTCACAACCTTCTCCTGAAGTTCTGCGGGAAGGCGCTCGAATGACACATCGATGAGCGAGTAGAAACCTTTTCCGACTGTGGCAGACTTAAGCGCCGAGTCAAAGCCGAACATATCGGCGACAGGGACTTTTGCCGTAATCACGGACGCGCCCAGCTCTTCGCCCATGTTCAATATGGCGCCGCGCCTGTTCTGCACCTCGCGTATAGCGCCTCCCATCTCCTCCTTCGGAGTATCGATTCGTATCACCTGCTTCGGCTCAAGCAAATACGCCCCATTTCGCGTCATCCCGTTCCTTATCGCAGACCTTATCGCCGGCATTACCTGCGCCGGTCCGCGGTGAACAGCGTCCTCGTGCAAATCGGCGTCTGTCAGCACTATTTTCAACCCCACGCAAGGCTCTTTGCACAGCGGACCCTCGTTCATTATTGTTATGAAACCCTCGATGAGCAGCTCCATTGCCTCGTTGAGGTATTGTATCCCCTTTGTCCCGTCGACAAATATGTTTTTGTTGTGTATGGCTTTGACGTTCTTCGCATCGTCCTTGCTCAAGCCGTATTTCATGAGTTTTTTCGCGAACTCCTGGTCCTTTCTCTTTATCTCGGATTCCGATATTTCCCTCGCATTCAGCGCTGCGAAAAGCGCCGGCTCCATCTGCAAAACCTTTATCTCAAACCTGTTGTGCTTGTTCGGCGACTTTCCTTCAATCTCAGCGTCTGACGCCTCGCACGACTCCCTGTAAACGACTATGGGAGGCGTGGACTTGATTGGAATGTCATTTTCCCTCAGCTTTCGCTCGACCTTTGACTCTATGTGAAGCTCGCCCAAACCTGAAACTAGATACTCGCCTGTTTCCTGGTTTATCTTGATTGCGATAGTAGGATCTTCTCTGTTCAATTGCCGCAAGAAATCGATAAGCCTCGGCAAATCTTTGGTGTTCACCGGTTCTATGGCTTTCGTTACGACCGGCTCGAATATGTGCTTGATTTCCTCGAACGGGTCGATGGGATTCTGGGGATCGCAAATCGTCTCTCCTGAAAATGCGTCCTGCAATCCGACTATCGCGGCTATGTTCCCGGCGACAACTTCGTCCACAGGTATGCGTTGGAGACCTTTGTAAACCGCGACTGTCTGTATCCTCGCGGGCTTGTGCTGCCCTACAAGATAAACCTCTTGCCCTTTCACAATCTTTCCCGAGAAAAGCCGCGCGCATGCGACAAATCCGATGTGAGCGTCTGGAAACATCTTGGTCACTATCGCCGCGAGTTTCCCGTTCGGATCGCATCCGATCATTGACTTCCCCATGTCGGAATTCAGGTCGCCTGTCCATATTCTTGGAACCCTGTATTTTTGCGCCTCAAGCGGATCGGGTAAATGGCGCACGACCATGTCCAGGATGACCCTGTAAATGGGAGATTTTTTCGCCAGCTCATCCTCCCTTCCCGAGTTTGTCAGTTCGATTATGTCCTTGAAGCTTATGCCGAATTTCTTCATGAACGGAATGGAAATCGCCCAGTTGTGATAAGCTGAGCCGAATGCGACCGAACCTTCCATCACATTCGGAAGACCCCACATCTCTATGTATTCCGGCTCGCTGTATTTTTGTATCAGCACGTTCACGTTCGCGATTATGTCCTCAAACCTTTTGAGCATCTGGTCGGGCGTCAATTTCAATTCTTTGATCATCCTGTCGACCTTGTTGATGAATATGATCGGCTTTACGCGTTCTTTCAGCGCCTGGCGCAGAACAGTTTCTGTCTGCGGCATGGTCCCTTCCGCAGCGCATACAACAACGACAGCGCCATCCACCGAACGCATCGCGCGCGTGACGTCACCTCCGAAGTCGACGTGTCCCGGCGTATCCATGAGATTTATCAAATAATCCTTGTTCTCGAACTCGTGCATCATCGAGACGTTGGCGCCATAAATCGTGAGTTCTCGCTCACGCTCTTGCTCGTCAATCCATGTGAACATGGCTTCGCCTGCGAGAGCCTCAGAAATCATTCCTGCGCCCGCGACAAGGTTGTCCGTCAAAGTCGTTTTTCCGTGGTGGATATGAGCGATGATTCCTATGTTCCTTATCTGCTTTGGTTTGTGCATGACGTCTTTTACACGTTCTGCCATTGTCCTTTTTTCAGCCATTTTCATTCACCTTAGTACATAAACAATTGGTATGATTTGAAGCAAGCGCCGATTGCGCTTGTTTAACTTGCTCCCCGTTATGGTATCATTCTTCCATTATCTCTTTCCGGGTTTGTCGTATTTCCATTTCATCAACGCTAGGCATGTTGTTGCAAAGAAAAGGAATATGTTTGTCAGGTAAATGTAAGGATCGTTCTTCAGCGCTCCGTACGATACCCAGAAAATCCCGTTCAGGATTCCGAGTATTATAGTAAGCCACGACAAGTCGTTCGTCTTCTTGCTTGTCCACGATTTCCACACTTGCGGTATGAATATGATTGACGCGGTCACGGCGCCCAGAAACCCGAATATGGCTACGAGCTCCATTTACCTTGCACCCTCTGCTTCGCGCTCTATCCTGTCCCGCTCACGTATTGCATAGCTTCCCTGCGAATTTTTCTGATAGCATGCCATAATCTCAGCGGTTAGCGCATCCACGATGTTAACCTTGTTGTTGAATGCCTTGTGATACGCGCCCTGACACATATACCTCAGCGCCCAATCAATCCTTCTCTGCGGACTCGTGACAACCGCCTTTCTCACCATTATGCCCCCAAGCTGGTACGAGGTTATCTCTTCGAGCAACGCCGCGTTTTGTATCGCGTCAACGATGACTTGGACCGGGTTTTTCTTGGTCTCCTGCTCGATTTTTTCCATGACCCTCTTCACTACAAAAAGCGAATAGACGTTCTTCCCGCCGAATTTGCCTGAACTAAGAACGTGTTTCTTGCCCCTGTGCCCGGTTATTATCAGCTTGTTTGCAAGACGTTCTATGATGCTCTTCTTCGATTTGTGGAATTGCTTGCCCGCGCTCCTCCCGTATGTCTTGGGAACAAGGATGGGTTCGATGTTGATGTAAGATTTCAATCCCGGATCGTTCACAACGACTGTCGACATGTCCCACTTTCCGAGAAGCAGAAAGTTGTGTTTTTGCTTTTTCTTCTCTGGTTTCTTTTCAGAAACAGGCGTGGCTTCTTTCTGCAAGGAAACGTTAGTTTCCTTTGCCGCGCCCTGTTTTTTCTCAGCGATTTCCTGCGCGCCAAGCTCTGATGCTTCTGAAGATTCCTTTGCCATAACAAAACCTCATCATCTTGCGGCTTTTTGCTTCTTTCCGGAGACAAGCTCCTTCAAAGAAACTCCCCCGACTTTTACCACAAGGTATTTGATGCCCCATTGGACGCCTATCGGACCGCCCTGCGAGCCTCCGACGCTCTCGATTATGACTTCGTCATGCTCGTTCACTTTGTCTATCGCGCCTGTCCCCGGCATCCATGCCGTGACTTGAACGCCGTTTTTTACAATCTGAACCCTGACCGCCTTGATTAATCCGGAGCTCGGCTTTCGCTGTTCGACCGCCCGCTTCTCCAGCACAATGGCTCTGGCCGAAGGGCTGCCTTCCAACGGGTCTTTCTTCCAAGTTGCCAGAGCTCTCGCTCTGTATTTAGGCATTTTCCATCTCATCTTTTGCCTGTTCTTTTTCAGCCTTCTTGCGGAAAATTCTCCCATCCACAATTCACCTTCTCATGTAAATCATTGTTGTGATTTGACATGCACCTTTGGTGCATGTCTGTTTGCGCACACCTTTTTATTCAGTTAATTTTAGTTTCTGAAGCAAGCGCCGATTGAAACAGAGGCGCAATTCGAAGCAGACTGCGAGTCTGCTTCAGTTGGCGCATGTTTCTGTATGACGCGTGCTTCTAGTTGCTTGCGCGCACCTTGTTTTGTAAACCATAGCTGCGATTTGACACACAGCGTCAGACCGATTGCGGCTCTATTTCTTTTTTCGCCTGTGCGTCTGTTGGCGCTTACTCTGTCATGAGCCTGACGTTCTCAACGCCGTGATGCCTTGAAAGCAAATCCCTGACAAGCTTTATGTTCTTTCCGTCTTTCCCGATTGCCATGCCGCGCTTGTCGTCGCCTACCCTGACCGTGACGGTCTTTTTTCCGTCGACGGTTTCGATGTCGATTTTCTTCGAGTACGGCATCATATTTTTTACAAACTTCTTCATATCTTCGTTCCATTCAAATATTTTAATGTTTCGTCTCATCCTCCTTCTGAGCTCTTGCAGGCCCTTTCCGTTGAATGACGACCCGCGAGATTCCGGAGAAACCACGAAACAAACGCCGTCTTCGGCGTTTATGCAGTCTTTTACCTGAAGCCGCGTCAACCGTTCGAACAGGTTTATTGTCTTTATGGTCTCAGTGTCAAACTTTATCATCGTGCGAAACACCATTGCTACTCCGTTATTGCCAGGACCGCGATAGAGAAAGGTTTTCCGCAGAATATGCCAAGCTCTGCTGCGTTCCCGTCAAACTCCATCACAACGGTTTCCGGCGAAGCCGACTTGATCCTGTCCCTCACGTCGGTGGGGCAG
>JAZDGV010000040.1:0-4082 GCA_043806535.1 Candidatus Aenigmatarchaeota archaeon | reverse complement strand
ACAGTGCCTATGATGCTCGCTCTGGAGACTTTGAGCGCATATGGCGTCATCACGCATTTCTGCTCGGGAAGATACTTTCCGTTGATCAAGTCCGAGATTCTCACTTTCCTCGACGGGAATCTTTTCTTCATCTCCGGCATCCCCAATTCACCTTATTCGTAATTTTTTGTTGCGATTTGAAGCAGACCACGGTCTGCTTCTAGTTACTGACGCACACCTTGCTCCAAATCTTTGATGTTGGCGTTCGCTGAGCTATTTTATATTCGTCCAATAAATACATATTCATGAAAAAAGCCAAAACCGCGCTGTTTGTCGGAAGGTTTGAGCCCCTTCACAGAGGGCATATTCATGCGATAAAGTCGATTGTAAGGAAATTCGGCAAAATCGTCATAGCAATCGGCAGCGAGCAGGAGAGCCGCACAGGGAAGAATCCTTTCTCTTTCAAAGAAAGGAAGGCGATGATTCGAAGCGCCCTGGCAAAAGAGGGCATAAATGCAAAAATAATAGGCGTTTGCGATTTCTATGACGACGCCAAGTGGGCGAAAGCCGTAGAAAGGCAGTGCAAATTTGACGTCGCGGTTACCGGCAACGCTTGGACAAGGAGGTGCTTCCGCGGAAAATATCCCGTTTTTTCCCCCGATTTGCTGAAACCGGAAAAATACAGTTCCACCCGCGTCAGGATGATGATGCGCAAGGAGAAGCGGTGGAAAGGACTTGTGCCGAAGAAAGTTTACGAATACATAACAGTGAAAACCGTCGGGTTTTCATGCATAGGAAAGCGTAGCTTTCCTATGAAAAGAAAAAATTAGAATTGTGATCCGATTTTGCAGATTTCAGGCGTTTTCAATTTATGCTCGTTGCCTTCGCACCTTTCCCTGATTTTCCCTATTTTTTCCGCGGTTATCCCAGTCTTTTCCGAAATTTTTTTCTGCGACTCCTTGAGTTCGAACAGGCGATAGAGTATTTTGTCAAGCTCGTCGTAGCTTATTCCAAGCTCCTCCTCGGCAATCTGGCCTTCCCACAATCCGGGCGTCGGACGCTTTTGTATTATTTTTTCAGGCAAACTCATGAATTCTGCCAGTTCTATCACTTCCGTCTTGTACAAATCGCCGATTGGAAGCAAATCGCACGCGCCATCACCGTATTTTGTGAAATATCCCGTGAGTATCTCCGACTTGTTTCCAGTTCCAACAACCAGGCGTTTCATCATGTTGGCGTAATAATACAATACTAGCATCCTCAATCGGGGCAGCATGTTCCCAAGCACAATTTTGTCCTGTGCGCTGTCAAGATTTTCACGCAGAACAGAGACGGTATCGGATATGTCCACGATTTTGTATGCGATTCCGATGCTTTTCGCGAATTCTGTTGCATCATCCGCGTCTTGCGACTTGTCGGAAGGCATCAACAATCCAAGAACTCTGTCCCTTCCCAGCGCTTCTGCGCAGATTTTCGCTGTCAGTGACGAATCAATCCCTCCGGACAAACCTATCACAACACCATTTGCGCCGCTCTCAACAGCCTTTCTCCTGACAAATTCTATTATCCGATCCTCGGTTTTTTGACAGTCCATTTCAATCACAATTCAGTGAAAACCTGCTGGTTTTCACGCATAGGAAAGCTACGCTTTCCCATGCTTCATTATGAACTCCGCGACCAGTGAAATCGATTCTTTGAAATCACTTTCCCTGCTGAAGTTATGGTCGGCGCCTTTGATTATTTCCAGTCTGGACGCTTTAATGACCTTTGCCAGCCTTTTGCTCTGCGCCACAGGAACCACTTCGTCCGCGTCGCCGTGGACTATTATCGTCGGTGTTTTTATTTTTTCCGCCGCCTCGTAGCCGTTGTTTTTGCTGAAATCTTCAATGAAAGAGTAATTCAACTTGTGCGCCTTCCCCTCCAAATCATAGTATTCTTCATAGCCTTGCTTTTTCCACTCCTTTATCCCGGCTTCGCCCCCTTTATGCAATTCCTTGTCCCAATAACCAGACACGGGGCAGCGCAAACACAAAACAAACAAATCCTTGGATTTTGACGCGGCGACAATCGCGGCTATTCCGCCGAAGCTTGTGCCAACGAGCCCTATTTTGTAGCCTTTGTTTTTCAGATATGCGATCGCATTTAGGGCATCGTCCGCGGCTTCTGTGACAGTCACGTCTTCGAACGCGCCGTCGCTTTCCCCGTGCCCGTAGAAGTCAAAGCGCAGTGTTGAGATGTTTCGCTTGTTGAGCTCTTTTTGCAGCGCCTGAGACGATTCGCCGTTTTTGTCCGACATGAATCCGTGGCAGATTATTATCGCAACGTCTTTTCTTCCCGCAGGTTCTGACAGCACGCCGCACAGCTTGTCGCCCTTCGAATTCGAAAAATATATTTTCTGTTCCATGATATTAACTGGACTATCGTCTTAAAAAATTTGGGTTTTACCGCCTTTTCAAAGGAGGGTTTTTAACCCTAACCGTAGAATTAGACATATGAAAAACGTCCATGTAAACCTGAGGAAAGTGGTTGATAATTCGTACGATATTGTCATAGAACCGGGTTGCTTATCGACAATTGCCAAGGATTTGAAAGCCAAGCCATTGGCGTACAGACACGCCATAATCACAGACTCGAATGTCGGACCGTTGTACGGCGCATCACTGCTAAAAGATTTGAAGGGGCATGGGCTTAATGCCGATATTTTTTATTTTTCAGCAGGAGAAGAGCACAAGAACAGGGAAACCAAGTCTTATCTGGAAGATATGTTGACAGAGAAAGGATTTGGAAGAGACACGCTGATAATAGCGCTTGGCGGCGGCGTTGTAGGCGATCTGGCAGGGTTTGTTGCAGCAACGTATGACAGGAAAGTCCCATTCATCCAAGTTCCTACGACATTGATGGCAGATGTGGACAGTAGCGTTGGCGGAAAAGTCGCTGTTGACACGCCGCATGGAAAAAATCTTGTTGGAGCATTCTACCAGCCAAAAAAGGTTTACATCGACCCAAATACACTGAGAACTTTGCCAAGACAGGAATTTGCCAGCGGGATGGCAGAGGTCATCAAGCATGCGATGATAATGGACAAAGAATATTTCGAATTTCTGGAAGAAAACGCAGATGCCATAAACAATCTGAATGTCAATGTTCTTGTAAAAATGATTAAAAGGTCATGTGAAATCAAAGGTAAAGTGGTAGAGCTCGACGAAGAGGAGGAAAACCTGAGAGGCGTACTCAATTTTGGACATACCATAGGTCATGGGCTTGAAAAAGTTTCCAACTACACCCTTCCCCACGGATATGGGGTGAGCATCGGAGGAAGGTATGCCGGAGAAATTTCAGCAAAAAGAAGCTTGTTAAGAGAAAGGGAATTGGAAAGGTATATCACGTTATCAAAAAGATTCGGTCTGCCAACAGAGACGCATGACGTAGATACCGCCGAGTTGCTGAAAGCCATGGGCGCAGATAAAAAAGTCGAAAGGGGGCAGAAAAATTTTGTGCTTCCAAGAACTATAGGGGAAATGGCAACCGTAAATGGAAAATACAAAATTCCTGTTGCGGACAACGAGATAATCGATGTTCTGCGCCTCTAGACTTTCTGGACGTGCCTGAACTTCGGCTCTATTATCTGCCCGTCGCGCTTCAGGTTGTCTATGACGTCTATCGCGTCTGACGCAGATATCCCTTCCTGCTCGGCAGCGGATATTATGTCGTCCAGCGATATCACCTTTCCGATTTCCCTTGTCAATTCGTCCACGATGTCGATTATTATCCTTATCTTGTTTCTCTGCGAGCTTGAAATCCCGCCTTCCGCTCGGTCGATGTCGATAAGACCTGTCTCTCTGTCCAAACCGAGCTGCTGTAATGAGTACTGAAGCAGCCTTATCGCCCTGTTGGCATCCTCGACTGTCACGACTTGCGACAGCCTGACTTTGGCCGACGCCTCTGACAGCCTGCGCAGCGCCTCGAACTGCCGCGCCGTAATCGAGACCGTGCCGCGCCCCACGGATTTGTTCCTCATCTCAAGATAGAATTTCTTTATCATCTCCCCGACCTCCTCCGGCATTGTCGGCATGCAATTCTTTCTTGCATATGCGACATATTTT
>JAZDGV010000039.1:0-3716 GCA_043806535.1 Candidatus Aenigmatarchaeota archaeon | reverse complement strand
TTAACAACAGGAGCGCCCTGAATCTGCGCTGTGCTCATCCAATAAACTTCCCTCGAGTTCAGCATGTACATGAAATACATGGCATCGGCGTTCTTGGTTATCGTCCCGACATTTCCCGGGAAAAGAACAACAGGAATTGAGACATTTTCCTTGATCGTCTTGACTGTTTCTTCAAGCGCTTGGCCCTGCGCGCCTATCGAGCCGCCCACGAGAATTATGTCGGCGCCCGCGCGCTCCGACGCAATTGACACGTCCTTGGCTTTTTCGTTGCATTGCTTGTCGGGGTCTATAAGGCTTAACAGCAGCGCGCCTTCGCGCTCTATCTTGTCATTGATGTACTTCTCCACTTTTCCAATCATTCCCATTTCACCTTTCATAGTCTTTGATCGTGATAATTTGAAACAGACCTTCGGTCTGTTTCTAGTTTCACTTATTCCATGTCTGCGATAAACAAAGGTTGAATAAGGCAAGATTTAAATATGCGTCGCAAGAAGCGCCTATTCTATAAAAATAGGCATGGAAACCGCTATGCTCCTGATCCGCCTTTCAAGCTCGTTCAGCCTTTCGGTTACCGCGGTCAAATCCTTTTTGAGAAGCTCGGACTCCGCCCATTCCTGCTTGGACTCGAGCGCGGATATTCTTTGCCCGATTTGGTCAAGGTTCTGCGACTTGGCCTTGTCCAGCGACTGGCGCAGGCTGTCAGTGTCTTTCTTGAGTATCATAAGGTCTGAAACATCGTGCTGCAGCGCATCGAACTTGGACTTGATTTCCTTTTCCGCAATTTCGACATGATAAGGAATCTCGGATTCTATCGTCTTCTTGACGTCATCCGCTTTCTTGTTTAACTCGTCTGCCATCGACACTCTGAAATTGGCAGCGTTCTGGTATTCCATCCTTAATTTATTCGTCTCCTTTGCGAAATCCGGTTGCGCCTTTGACACCATGTCCATGTCATTTGAGAGCCTGTCAATCCTTGTCAGCACATCCGATTTGAATTTCTGCAGCTCCCCGAACATCTCCCCTTTGATGGCGTCGGTGTTTATCACCGGGGTGGAAGATTTCATCTCCTTGATCTTGGAATCCATGTCGCTTATTGCGGATTCCTTCAATGACTGTATTTCCCCTTTCATCCTGTCAAACTGGTCCGCGCTTGTCGCAAGTTTGACAGAGTTCTCAACACCGGAGACCCTTGCATCGAATTCCGCTTTCATTGCAGCGAGTTTTTCATCGGCATATTTCTGCGACGTCGCCGGCGCCGGAACGGCTCTGACATCATCGACCTTTTTTTCCACGTTTTCTATTTTTGCTTTCAGTTCGTCCCTCAACGATGCGATGTCAGATTTTTCGACCAATGATATCTTTTTTTCCAGTTCTCCGAAATCGACGTCTTTCAGGCCGCCGACGCTCTTCATTTGTTTCCTGATGTCAGAAAGTTTTTCATCTATTTTTGCGTCCAGCACGCTCCCGATATCCGCTGCCGGTTTCTGCGCGCCCATGCCTTCAATCCTTGCTTCAAGGTTGTCGACCTTGCTCATGACCTTTTCGATTCCCTGAAGCTTTTCGCTGCCAGCCAAATCCTGCAAAGTTCTTATCTTTTCGTCAAGTTCTGGCGACGCGCCGGCAGGAACCAGCTTTTCTATCCGCTCCTTCATGGAGATTATGTCAAGCTTTGTAAGCAGTTGGGTGTCCTCCAATTCTGACAGCTTTTCCTCTATGCTGTTCAATTTGGCTTCGAACCCCGTAGAAAGCGCAAGTTCCGGCATATTTTATCTAATGTTATTATTTATTTTCTCTTCATA
This sequence comes from Candidatus Aenigmatarchaeota archaeon, assembly GCA_043806535.1. Lineage (GTDB taxonomy): Archaea > Aenigmatarchaeota > Aenigmatarchaeia > JACPZZ01 > JACPZZ01 > JAZDGV01. Next base: position 1,917 of record JAZDGV010000039.1, on the reverse strand, counting down.
TAAGCTTTGCTTTCATCGGCCAAAAACAGCCAGCAAAGCCAGACTAAAAGTATCGCAGCAGGAAATCCTAATTTCAGCAGGAACGTGTGTGCGGACAGGAACGTTTCAACGCCGTATTTTATCTCGATCCATATCAAGGAGGATATTCGCAAAACGTTCAGCGCATGGATTATAAGCGCCCCTGACAGTCCCAGCGCCCTCCTCCTTGTTGGAATGTTGGGCACAGCCAGAACAAGCGCAGCGTATGCCAGCACGGATTTCCAGCCGGTGCAGTCCGGGGATATGTTCACTATCACAGGAACAGCTGTATTTGTGATTATGTCAAAGCCGTCTGCGCTAGCGCTTACGCCGAACAGCGGCAACATGGCCAATACATTCCCGGTGACGATTTTTTGCAGAGCCGAGAAGTCTGCTCCAAGCCAAAGCACTAGATAGAGAGGAATCGCCAGCACGCAAAACCTGAGCAGGAATGTCAGGGCGTAAATCAGTTTTTCATTCACTTTGCCCGCTTTCCTTAAACTTTTCCGCAAGCGCTTCGATTTTTTTCCTGTCATAACTTTTTTCAGTCCCCTTGTCAATGCTCTTTCCACATAATTGATTTCCGGCGATTTTATCCTTTTGCTGGTCTTTTCCTCACGCTTTCACTTTCCTCGCGAACAAACATAACCATCTGACATGACGTCCGAACAAATCCTTTTTGAGAAACACATCGATGGTTTTAAATCCAAACTTCTCCAAAAATTCTTTTAGCGTGACCATTTCATAAAAAGCAAAGAATTTTTTCCCGCTTTCTCCGTGTACGCCTTCTACCAGTCCCTCTCCTTTGCCTTCCTTTACCGAAACAAATAATATCCCACCGGTCTTTAGCAAGCGGTTTAACCCCGACAAAACAGAGGCGACGTCCTTTTTTGGTATGTGAAGGAGCGAAGCCATGGCCCAAACGCCATCAAAAGTATCATTCCCGAATTCTAATTTTCGCATGTCCATTTTGACGAATTTGCAATTTTTAACTCTCTCCCTTGCTTCGTCCAACATTTTTTCCGAGTAGTCTATGCCTATCACGCTCATACCGCGATTTGCCAAATATTCTGAGTCCCTTCCAGACCCGCAACCAACGTCCAAGACAAGGCTACCTTTCCGAAGGTACGATATGAATTTCTCAAGGCAACCTCTGAACATCCCTTTCTTGTACGTAAGTCTGGCGTATTCTTTTGCGGTCTTGTCATACGTTTTTCTGGTAATCTCGTAAACATCCTTCACTTGCCGTCACCGTATTTCTTTGTCAACAGATTTTTGATTTTTTTTGCCACGACTTTCCCTATTCCGTCAACGTCTTGGAGCTCTTCCTCGCTCGCCGCGAATATTTTCTCGGGCGTCTTGAAATGTTTCAAAAGGCGCTTGGCGATTATGTTCGATATCTTGGGCAGTCCCGCCACAATGAATTCCTGCTCCTCGTCGCTTGACGCACGCTTCCTTTTTCCCCTTATCCGCAGCTCGCGCTTTTCGCCTGCCTGCTCCCGCTTGGCGATCCAAAAAATCTGCGCCGCGGTTTCTTCCGGGCTTGAGGTCCAGACTATCGGCACTTTGTAATCGCACACAATCGATGCGAAAACGCCGCGTATCGCATTGGGATGCATTCTGCGCCCGTTGCGCTCCATGTTCTCGAAGACGTTCTCGCCTTCCACGATTAAAACAGGACGCTCGAAATTCTTCGACATCGCGTCAAGCTGTTCGAACAGGCGGCCGTCGATAACGGATTGTATGAAATCGTCAGTTGTTTTTCGCTCTATCACAACGCGGTCGGAACATATGAAATCCCCCACATCCAGCGTTTTGACAGTCACAATCGCGCCGTGCGCCCTGATTATTTCTATCACATCGTTCGTTTGTTCCCGCGCATCCGCGAATACCACTATC
>JAZDGV010000038.1:0-2151 GCA_043806535.1 Candidatus Aenigmatarchaeota archaeon | reverse complement strand
CTTGGCCAATGTCGTAGGCGGAAAGAGGGGGGTTATCGTCCCGTTCCCGATGGTGCAAGCTGTCGGCGATGTCGTGATAATCAAGCACATAACCGCTCCGGCCGCCGAGATGACCGAGGAAGCTCCGAGCGAAACGACTGGCGCGTAGTAAGCGCCTTTCTCAGTTTTTTATCCCGACAGCTCTGGCGCTATATTACAGGATTTCTTCCATCCGGTTTCCTTTGAATCTGTATAGCGGGCGGCCATCAACCAGAACAGCCCCGTATCTGTATTCTGAGCGCGCCTCGACGCTGAAAAACGGGAACCGATTCTTGCGGAAAAACCTGTAAGCGGTTGTCATACCGCCGAGGACTTCGATTTTCCTGCCATTCTGGTATGCAGCCAGCAACCTCCCATCGCTGTCAAGAACCAAATCTTTGCAAACAGGAAGCTTTATCGCAACCCCTCCCGCAGCCGCTTCGACTTTCATTGCAACATCCTTCTCGATCGACATCAGCATGGTTAAATCTATGCCGGCAAAGCATTAAACCGTTTGCTGAGCCTTGTGGCCGCGGTGAGAAGACATTCATCGCAGAGATTAAATTCATGGCGCGCGAATTAATATCGAGGTTTTGAGAGTGAAAGCCCCGTTGTTGATCATAGCACTATCGTTCGCTTTGGCGCTGTATTTCTATCCGTCAATGCCCGAGCGCATGGCATCGCACTGGGATGCGAGCGGACAGGTCAATGGGTATATGCCAAAAACGTATGCGCTGCTGCTGATGCCCGCGATTTCGCTTGTGATGTACGGGTTGTTTTTAATCATACCCATGATAGACCCGCTCAGGAAAAACATAAAGAAATTCTGGGGTTATTATGAAAATCTTCTGACTGCGATAATAGGTTTCATGTTTTACATCTTTTCCGCGACCATAGCTTACAACCTTGGGTATGGCTTCAGCATGAATTATCTCATCATCCCGGCGCTTTCAGTATTGTTCTATTATATCGGCGTTGTGATGGAGCATGCGAGAAGGAATTGGTCGATAGGCATCAGGACGCCATGGACAATCAGCGACGACCGTGTGTGGAAAAAAACCCATTTGGCTGCCGGCAAGGTATTCAAAGCGTCAGCGGTTATGACGCTTTTCGCACTGTTCCCCACGGGATTCGGCATTTTCTTTGCAATCGCGCCTATAGCCATAGGCGCATTGGCGCTGACGATATACTCATTCTTGCTTTACAGGAAATACCACAAAACACAAAGAACTTGAGTTCTTTGTGCACGGAAATCCTGCGTGATTTCCGTTGGATGATTTATTCTTCGTTGCCTTTCGCCAGTTTCAAACTGGGTCTGCTCAAAAACTCTTCCAGTTCTTTCGCACGCATCTTTCCCTCTAAGCTTTCGAACAGCTCGTCGATTTCGAGTACCATATGTAACACCTTAACATCATATGAATCCCAGAATTAGGCTTGAATTTCGATTAAAGGGTTCCGATACGCGATGAACGCGTGCCGATAAGCGCTATTTTCCCTTCCACGGGTCATAGCCTTTATTCACATGTTGGCGCCTTTCGTTGGGCTCGGGACGCCATTCTTCTTCAACAATGTTGATGCGTCCGCATGCCATGCACTCCATCTTCTTTACATTGGCTGTTATGTTGCACTTGTCGCAGACCTTCATGTCGCCGTTTTCGTACAAATCGCTTTCTTTCAGCTCGCGCCTGCATTTTTTGCAGAAATACGTCCTCGGCGCAAGCGCGGTCGCGCCGCAGAATTTGCATCCCATCTGGTTGAAGGACCTCATTTCTTATCGCCCATCTTGGATTTGATGTAAGTGTCAATTTCTTTCATTATATCGTCCGGTTCTATCCCGTCGGTATCGACAATCAGGTCGAAAACTTCCAAGTCTTTGTCAAGTTCATATCCGTACAGGTTTTTATAATGCCCCCTGTTCTCTTTGTCTCTCTTGTCTACAATCTTCCTCGCTTCTTCAAGGCTTATTTCGTCGCGATTCGCGATTCTTTTTGCCCTCTCTTCCCTGCCGGCATTCAGCCATATCTTGACAGAATCCCCTTTGAACAGCCACGGCATTACCCAGCTGGTCATGGAAATGCCGCCGTTGTCAGCCCTTTGCATCAAGATGCCATCAAGTTTCTTGTCAAACTTTGA
>JAZDGV010000037.1:0-12868 GCA_043806535.1 Candidatus Aenigmatarchaeota archaeon | reverse complement strand
GCTTCTATCGACAGCTTGCTGATTCTTTCGGAAATCGGTTCGAACATATCTTAAATTATTTGCATTTTGAATAAATAATAAGCCTTTCAACCTTCGTACAAACAGAAGCAGGCGCAAACAGGCACATGCGCAATTAGACATACACCGAAGGTGTATGTCAGATGGCACCTGTGTCAGATGACGGCTGCTTCGGTCTGGCGCTGAAGGTTGATCAAGAAAGGCCTTAATGGAAAAGAAAGCTAAGGGGTGCTGGAATGGGCGTTCAACTCGCGGACATCGTTCCGAGACAAGAGATGAAGCTTGAGGAGCTCAATGGCAGGAAAATCGCCATAGACGCGCTTAATTCGCTGTATCAGTTTTTGTCAATCATAAGGCAGCCGGATGGCACACCTTTGATGGATTCGGCGGGCCGCACAACATCCCATTTATCCGGGTTGTTCTATCGCACGTCCAAGCTTGTAGAGGCTGGCGCAAAGCCGGCTTACGTGTTCGACGGAAAGCCGCCAGATTTCAAGAAGCGGACAGCGGAACTCAGGAAGGAAATCAAGGAAGGCGCAAAGAAAAGATGGGACGAGGCGCTGAAAAGGGGCGATTTGGAGGAGGCGAGAAAGGCGGCTCAAGCCACCTCGAGAGTGAATGAAAAAATGCTGGAGGAGTCAAAGCTTCTCCTGGAATGCATGGGAATACCTGTCGTCCAGGCTCCAAGCGAAGGCGAAGCGCAAGCCGCTTACATGTCGTCCCAAGGCGCGGTTTGGGCAGCCGCCTCCCAGGATTACGACTTGCTCCTGTTCGGCTCTCCAAGAATGATAAAAAACCTTGCGATAACAGGAAAAAGGAAGCTGCCGCGAAAAGAGACGTACATCGACATAAACCCGGAATTAATAGAGCTTGAAAAGGTTTTGAAAGCGCTTGGACTGGGAAGGGACCAGCTGATTATAATCGGGATACTCATGGGAACAGACTATGACGTCGGCGGAATAAAGGGAATCGGTCCTAAAAAGGCGCTCGGCCTGGTAAGGGATAAAAAGACTTTGAAGGATGTTTTTTCCGGCGTGAAATGGGACTTTCCAACGTCCCCTGGCGAGATATCCGAGTTTTTTTTGAATCCTCCGACCACGGACGAATACAATCTGGCGTGGAAAGACGCTAACGAAGAAAAAGTGAGGCGGTTGATGGTGGACGAGCACAACTTCTCGGAAGAGCGCGTGAACAAGGTCCTTGATTCCTTGCGCGAATCGAGGAAAAGAAGCCAGTCGAGCCTCGGCGCATGGCTGAAGAAATGACACCCAGGCGGAAATAAGTTTAAAGATTGAAGACAATTCTATATTATGGAAGCGGCAATCCGCAGGATAAGAGATCTTCGTATACAGGGCGCAAGGAACGTTGCGTTGGCAGGAATACGTATACTAGACAGATTTGCCCAAAAAAACAGGGAAAGCGGAAAGAGTAAGTTCCTTTTGAAGATGAAAAAGGAAGCGTTGCGCATATCATCTGTAAGAGCCACGGAGCCTTCGCTTAGAAATGCGATAAGCTGCATTCTTTTCAAAGCCGCCAAGGGAGCGGATGTCGCAGAAATGAAAAAAATAATCCATAATGAGTCTGGCGCCTTCGCTGAACGCATGGGGAAATCCGCTGCCAGAATCGCAGAGTTGGGGTCGAAAAAGATACGCAGCGGCGATGTAATTTTCACGCATTGCCATTCCAGCACGGTGATGGGAATTTTCAAAAAGGCGAAGTCGTCCGGAAAGAAATTCTCGGTGATATTCGCAGAGACAAGACCTTTATTTCAGGGAAGAATCACGGCGCATGAATTGTCGGCTATGCGAATACCTGCCACGATGATAGTTGATTCTGCGGCAAGGTTTTTCATGAAGGATTGTGATTTGGTGATGATGGGCGCTGATGCGATAACTGCGAAAGGCGCTGTTGTCAATAAAATCGGCTCCAGCTTGGTTGCTCTCGCCGCGAAAGAGAGGAAAATACCCGTGTACATAGCCGTTGACTCCGGAAAAATGGACCCATCGACGATTAAAGGCGCGCATGAGCCTATAGAAGAGCGGCCTGGCGCTGAGATTTCCGGCAAAATCAAAGGAATCAAAATAAGGAATCCCGCATTTGACGTCATCCCTCCCGAATACGTCACTGGAATAATAACCGAGCTCGGAACAATATCTCCAAAAAAAGTCAAGAGCGTCATGAAAAGAAAATTTTCGGGGATGTTTTGAATGAAATACACGGATTACGTTAATACAAATTACTCGCCGAAGAGAAGCGACCTGATTTGCGATTTCTACATTGAGCCGATGCGCGCAAGCCTTAAAGAAGCCGCCGGCGCTGTGGCAGCTGAAAGCTCCATAGGCACATGGGCGGAAATAGAAACCAAGAGTTATGTGAAAAGGCTTTCCGCGAAAGTCTTTGAAGCGCATGGAGCTGAAATAAGAATCGCCTATCCGATAGAGCTCTTCGAGGCGGGAAACATGCCGAACATGCTCTCAAGCGTCGCAGGCAACGTTTTCGGGATGAAGATTGTCAAAAACCTGAGATTAAACGATATAAAAATCCCGGAAAAACTTGCGAGGAGTTTCAAAGGTCCGAAGCATGGAATAGGCGGCATAAGAAAACTTCTCGGCGTAAAAAAGCGGCCTTTGGTCGGGACAATCATAAAACCCAAGCTCGGACTTGTGACAGAAGACCATGCGAAAAAGGCGTTTGACGCTTGGGTAGGGGGCTGCGACATAGTAAAGGACGACGAGAATCTGTCGTCGCAAAAATTCAACCCGTTCAAGCGCAGGCTGGAAAAAACCTTGCGGCTGCGCGACAAAGCCGAGCGCCTGACAGGAGAGAAAAAAATTTACATGATTAATGTCACTGCAGAAACAAACGAAATGTTGCGCCGCGCAAAGCTCGCCAAGCGAAATGGCTGCGAGTATGCGATGATTGACATAATAAGTGCCGGCTGGTCTGCGCTCCAGACTTTGCGCGAGCAGGAATTGGGATTGGTTATTCACGCGCACAGGGCAGGCCACGCTGCGCTCACAAAGAATGCAAAGCACGGCATATCTATGAAAGTGATTGCAAAATTATCCAGAATCGTGGGCGTGGACCAGTTGCACGTTGGAACGGTTGTGGGCAAGATGTCGGAAACCAGGGAGGAGGTTCTTGAAAATTGCGGCGCGTTGAAAGACGGGATGTACGGAATAAAGCCGTGCATGCCTGTAGCGTCCGGCGGCTTGCATGCGGGAATGGTTCCGGAGCTGATCAGGATATTCGGGAATGATTTTGTAATCCAGGCGGGGGGCGGGATACATTCATTAGGAACCGTCGCGGGGGCGAAGTCCATGCGGCAGGCTGTTGATGCGGTGCTCGATGGGATTGCGCTGCGCGATTACGCTAAGAATCACAAAGAACTTGGACTCGCGCTTAAGAAATTCTGAAATGAAATAATAGTGATGAAAATGAAGTTGCAGGCAAAAATGCTCGGGATAGAATCCGGCGGCGCTTACATAGTCCTTCTTAACAAACAGGATGCGGACGATTTGGGAATAACCAGCTCGGACAGGGCGATGCTGAAAAAAGGCGCAAAATCCGTAGTATGCCTTGTCGACACGACGCAGAAAATCCTGAAGCCGGGAACCGTAGGAATTTATTACGAAGTCGAAATCGCGCTTGGTTTGAAGCGCGGCAGCTTGGTCGACATCAAGCCGGCAGGCGAGCCGGAATCCATAAGTTTCATCAGGCAGAAAATCGATGGCATTCCGCTGGACAAGCGGGGAATGCTGTCCATTGTCAAGGACACGGTTGAAAGGCATTTGTCCAACATAGAGCTCACGGCGTTCGTGTCTGCGCTGAACTTCCGCGGGATGAATCCGGAGGAGATTTATGCGCTGTCCGAGTCTATGGCGTACGGCGGGCAAAACTTGAAGCTTGGAAGAAAGGTTGTTTGCGACAAGCACTCATTGGGAGGCGTTCCTGGGGACAAGACAACGATAGTGGTTGTGCCGATAGTGGCTGCGGCCGGATTTACGATACCGAAGACTTCATCGCGCGCGATAACATCTGCGGCAGGCACGGCAGACCGCGTGGAATGTTTGTGTCCTGTGTCCTTGGAGTTGGAGGAAATAAGAAGGGTCGTGAGAAAGACGAACGGGTGCATGGTGTGGGGAGGCTCTGTGAATCTGGCGCCGGCAGACGACTTGTTCATCCGCGTCGAATACCCCCTTTCAATGGATCCCTTGCTGCTGCCTTCGGTGATGTCGAAGAAAAAAGCTGTCGGCGCCACCCATGTGGTTGTCGACCTTCCGACAGGAAGGGGAACGAAGCTGAAGACAATCGGGGATGCGCACAAGCTTGCGAAGGATTTCATACTGCTCGGCTCGAAACTGGGAATAAAGACCAAATGCGCGATAACGTATGGGGAACAGCCGATAGGCCATGCTATAGGACCTGCGCTGGAAGCGAGGGAAGCGTTGGAAACTGTCTGCAACCTCAATGGCGCGCGGGATTTGGTCGAGAAATCTGCGCATCTTGCCGGAATGCTTTTTGAAATGAACGGTGTGAAAAACGGCAAGGAAAAAGCCTTGGAAATATTGAGATCTGGAAAAGCTGAAAAGAAGCTGCGGGAAATCATAGGTGCCCAGGGCGGAAACCCGAGGATAAAACCAAGCGACATACCTGTCGGCGATGAAATGGCTGAAGTTAGGAGCGGCTATGCGGGACATGTTTTCTGGGTGTCCAATCACGACATTGTGAGGATAGCGCGCGCCGCAGGCTCTCCAAAGGACAAGGGCGCCGGAATCGTGCTGAAGAAAAAAGTCCTTGACACGGTCAGGAAAGGCGAAGCTGTGATGGAGATATACGCCGAGAAAACGCATAAATTGGACGCCGCTTTAGAGCTTGCGCAAACCTTGGACATGGTCGGCGTGTTCAAAACGTCCGAGCAACGCATGCTGATGGACAAGGTCCCGTCATGGCACGAGCACAAGAAGTCTTTCTTGATCGAGCGATAACGCGTGCTTCCGGTTTTTTCATAAAGGCGGGCACGATTTAAAAATACAAGGATATTATCTATAGGTTGATATGACCCAAACAAACCCTTCGCAGAAGTTAAAAGACGCGTTCATCAAGCCCTCTTCAGCCCTGGTGGAACTGGTGTGGGGAGGAAGCCGCATCGAGAAAATGAAAGGGCTAAAGCCGTCTGGCAGAAAGATAGGCGAATCCTGGGAATGCTCCTCGCACCCGCAGCACGCGTCAGCGCTGACTGTCGGAAAGCGCGATTTTTTGCTTCCTGAAATCATAAAATCCGCGGCTGAAGGCATGCTTGGCGCATGCGCAGCGGAAGAGTTCGGTGAGCTGCCTATACTGGTAAAGCTGATAGATGCGAACGAAAACCTCTCTGTTCAAGTCCACCCGTCTGACAAGAAAGCCGCCGAACTCGGGGAGCGGCAAAGCGGAAAGAACGAGTTCTGGGTTGTGCTGGACGCGGAGGATGGCGCTGTATTATACCTCGGTTTTAAGAAAGACGTCGACAAGCGCCAGTTTGAGAACGATCTCAATTCCGGGAGCGTGAACATAGCGGAAAAATATCTCAACGCGATCCCCGTGAAAAAAGGCGATTTGATTTTCAACCCAGCCGGTACCGTCCATGCGATAGGCAAAGGGATTGTGCTTGCTGAAATACAGCAATCCTCCGGCTTGACATATCGCTTGTGGGACTGGAATCGTGTTCCAAGAAGGGAGATGCATGTCAAAAAAGGATTGGACTCTCTCGAATTCAAAAAGGCGGATGAGGGCGACTTCAGGAAATTTCCCATAAGAACAAGCCAATACGCAGAGACTCTGATTGACAGCCTGTTCTTTTCCGTGGACATGATAACGCTAAATAAGAACGATCGCATTGATTTGGAAACCGACGGCTCGTTCAATGTTATTTTGTGCCTTCGGGGAAACGCAACATTCGATGGCAGGGAATCGAAAGAAGTTTTGCGCGCGGGGGAATCGCTCCTTGTGCCAGCTAGCTTGAGCAATTATTCCATAAACGCGGGCGAAAAAACAATTCTGCTGAAATCCTTTCTTGTCACGCCTGAGCGCATAAATCCGGTGATATTCCAGACGTACGACGTGAGAGAAACATCTGACAAGCTATCCGACCGCGTGACATATTATCTCGGGAAGGGATATGGCACATTCCTGAGAAAAAACAACGCATCGAAAGATTTGTGGGCGAGCGTCGGGGGAGGAGTCAGGCTGACAACCGAAAGGATGCGAACGGCGCTGATAAAAGGAATTCTGGACGCAGGCGTGAATGTTTACGACATCGGGACGACTTCCACGCCCGAACTTTATTTTTCCATTCCATATCTCAATTCGGACGGCGGGATAAACATCACGGCAAGCCACAACGCAGCTGAATACAACGGTCTGAAGCAGGTTGTCAAAAGCGACGGCTTTATCTCCAGCATAAACGCACAGCAGATGCTTGAGATAAAAAAAATCGTCCTGGAAGGAAACTTTCTGAAAGGCAATGGGAAATGTGTGAAGATTCCGGAAGGGGAAGTGCCAAGATACCATAACGAACTTGTGAAGGCGAATTGCAGGCTTGGAAGAGAGGTGTGGATCCTTTTAATGAAGAAATATGAGGGAAAACTCAAAGCACTTTTGGACAATGTCTCTGGCGCGAATTTCCCCAAGGATTTCGGCGATGAGGAATGGGAAAGCGTCAGGAAGCGCTTGGAACTCCCCGAAAGATTCCGTCAGCCTCGCACAGCCGTGAGAGAACCACTTAAAAAATTGAAATTGGTGATGGACTTTGGAAATGGCTCATGCTGGAGAACAAAGGATATTTTCACGGACCTTGGCGCGGAAGTCGTTGCGCTTAATGAAGCGCCTGACGGCTCTTTTCCTGCCCATATTCCGGATCCCATAAAGGAAAAATGCCGCAGGCAATTGGAAACCGCTGTAAAGGAAATGAAAGGCGGCAAAGAGATTGTGGGAATGGGTTTTGACGAGGACGGTGACAGGGTGATATACGTAAGGCGCGACGGAAAAGTCGTGGAGGGGGACAGGACGCTTGCGATGCAGGCCAAAACCGTGATTGAAGAACATCGAAAAGCCGGGAAAGCTGGGACGCCGAGATTCATAGGCGAGGTGAAATTTTCGAGGATGGCTGAAGAGTTTATCACCAAATGCGGCGGGGAATATATCATGGCCCCAACCGGCTTCGCGTTCATAAAACAGGCGGCAAAAGAAATCAATCGGGCGATAGGCGCGGGCGCAAATCACGCTGATTTGTTCGGGAAAAAAATCGACACCGGAAAAAACAAAGCGCCCGTGATCCTTGCGGCAGAGCTCTCCGGTCACCAGATGTCCGGGCATGAGGAGAACTGGATGTTTGACGACGCGGCGCTGGCAGCTACAAAAGTTCTTAGCATCATCGCAAGCGCCTTGAAACAAGGAAGGAGCTTCGTGGATTTGGACGAGGAGATACCAAGATACTCGCCATCGCCCGAATTGAACATAAGGCTCCCCACAAACGTTCTGGCGGAGAAGCAGGAAGTTGTGGATAAAATCGTCTCTACTTTCAGGAAGAAGGGCTTTGTCATAGACACCACCGACGGTGGAATCATAATATGGTCTGAGGATGGCAAGTGGATCGGTCAGGCGCTGGCGAGAAAATCAAACACTCAGCCGATGCTTGTCTGCCGCGTGGAAGGCAAGGATGACAACGCCAGAAAGCGGATAGAGCGGGAATTTTTCAGCGAACTTGGAAAAATATCCACCAAGAGCGTTCCAAAAATAGATTTGTTATCAGATGATTATATCAGGGAAGCCTTGAATTCTGAGAATTAAGCGCAGATACAAATTTAACGCCTGAATGAAAATTAATACCATGAAATATCTGATGATAATCTGTGACGGTATGCCTGATGGGGGCGAGGCAACGCCTCTGTCACAGGCGTATCACCCTGCGCTAGACTTTCTTGCCATCAATGGCAAAACCGGCACGATAGACCTGAAATATGAAATTGCCGACTCTGACATAGGATTCCTGAAGCTTCTCGGCTGTTTCGAGGATTATCCCGGGCGCGGTTATCTGGAAGCGCTGGCCGCGGGGATTGACTGCGGCGATAATGACGTGTTCATCCGAGCCAACTTCGCAACGCTCGGCAGCGACAATCTTTTGAAAGACAGGCGCGCCGGCCGCGATGAGGCGGGGCTGGACGAATTTGCGAAAAAAATAGACGGGATTGAAATTGACAACATGAAATTTGTCGTCAAAAGGACGCTCGGTCATCGCATGGTGATTGTCATGAAAAGCATAGATGGAAAACGCCTGTCCGACCAGATAATAGGAAACGATGCGAAAGCCGTGGGAGTCCATGTGAAGCAGGTAAAATCCAAAAAACCTCTTGCGAAACGCACGGCGGCTGCGCTCAACAAGTTTGTCTACAAAACCAACAAAATACTCTCTGCGCTGGAAGCGAACAAAAAGCGTGCGTTTCCTGCTAATTTCATACTGATAAGAAACGCGGGTCACAAAACCGAGACTCCGAGCTTCCAGCAGCGTTACGGCATGAGCGCCTGCTGCGTTGCCGCGCACCCTGTGATGGAAGGGGTCGCAAAATTCCTAGGCATGAATTTCATAAAGCCCGAAGGTGCCAACGGTTTGGAAAACACAAACCTCAATTCGAAGCTCGTGTCAACGCTGGAGATGTTGAAGAAATACGACTTCGTCCTGTTGCATGTCAATGGCTTCGACCAGATGTCGCATGACAGGGATCCCGAAAGGAAAAAAAGGTTCATCGAGAAATTCGATGCTTCCATCGTGAAGAAACTGCTGGAAAAAACCGATCTCAACGATATTGTGGTGATAGTGACGAGCGACCACGCGTCCGCGTCTTCGCCTGCGCACAAAGGCTATGAGCATCTCAAAGACCCGGTACCTGTCGTCGTCTGTGGCGACGGGATAAAAAGTGACGGGTCGAAAAGATTTGACGAGCTTAACGCAGAGAAGGGGTCTCTCAAAATCATTAACACCGGATTGTTGGAAACTGTCTTCAGATTAGCGTCACAATCAAAGCCGAAATAGCGGCAGTTATTGGAACCGTGAATATCCAAGATAGCATTATTTCTGCGGTCTTTTTTATTTTCAGGTCTCCGCTCATCGCAATCCCGATGCCTATTATGGAACCGACCAATATGTGGGTCGTTGACACCGGCATCTTTGCAAACGTGAACGCGAGCGTGACCAAGCCTGCCGCTAACTGGACGGCAAAACCTTTTGCGGGTGTCAATGAAGTTATGCCCGCTCCGACGGTTTTTATTATTCTCGGACCTAGCAATACCACTCCCAGTGACGTAACTCCGCCTCCCAGCATCTGCAGCATGAACGTGTCGTTTATAATCGGCAGCAAAAATCCCACTGATGTGCCGACATTGTTTGCTCCGTTGGCAAAGGAAATCAGGACCGCGGAGAATATCTGGAACTTCATGAAGTTGTTTTGTGTCTTTTCCTTGTGAAGGACGCTTTCGAATCTGACGAAATTCACCAGGAAATAATAAATCATCGAACTTATGAGCATCGCGAGCAGCGGCGAGAATATCCATGAAAGTATGATTAAGTTCACGATGCCGATGCTCATCTCCGAATTCGTGGCTATCGCATAGCCTATTATGGCTCCGACCACGGATTGCGATGCGGATATCGGAAGCCTCTTCCACAATACGAAAGCCAGCCATAGCGCAGAAGAAATGCCTACCGCAAGGACGCCGTTCGGTGTCATATAAGCGATTCTTTCGCCCATTGTATCCACCACAAGAAAACCGAGCGTTAATGCGCCTATCAGCCCGACGAGCGAGGCTATGATAATGCAATTTTTCATCGACATCGCGCCAGAGCCATAAGAGACTCCCATTGCGCTTCCGGCATCGTTTGCGCCTATGTCAAGCGCCAGATAAATGGCGGTCAAAAGCGGGTATAACATAAATAAGATTCATAATGCTGATAATAAAATAACAGAGCGAGATTGAAAGGTGCTATTAATGCGTTTTTGGCGTCCGCCGTTCGGCTTGGGAAAGGAGGATGACATATTCAAGAATATGAACGATTTAACCGACCTGGCCCACAATTGCGTGGAAGAGATGAAAAACTGCGTGATAGCGTTCTCGACCCAGGATTTCGCGTCTGTCAGGACAAGATCCAACGCGTGCACCAAGTACGAGGAGGATGCGGACGTTGTGCGCAGAAAACTTGAAAGGAACCTGTATTCGTCGGGTTTTCTGGGATTTTCACGCGAGGACAAATACCAGCTGGCTGAGAAAATAGATGACATAGCCGACCAGGCGCAGAAAGCGGCTGAGTGGCTTACGCTGAAAAAGATAAAGGTGGACAAAGAGACGGGCGAGTTGATGATAGAGCTTGCCGAGAAAACGCTGGAATCCACCGAGGCGCTGAAGCGCTGTGTTAAAAGTTTCGAACTTCCCCTGGAGAAGACTTTCGAGGAGGTCGACTCGCTGGAAATTTACCGGGAGGGCGTGCGGATAGCGCTTCACAGGATAGCGGAGAAGCTGTTCAACTCGGAAATCAACCCTGTCACGATACAGCTGCTTTGGGAAGTGGCGTACAGGATATCCCGCGTCGCCGACATGGCGGAAGAAGCGGGCGACAGGATTGGCGGCTTGGCGCTAAAGTCGGTTGAATAAAACTCTTCTTGATTAACCTTCTTTCTAAGAAGGTTACTTGCCTATCAGAATTTCTATCGAGGAAACGTTGATCTTCTCATCTTCTCCTTTCTCTATTTGTTCAGTCCCTATCGCTATGTCCTTGACCTTGGTGTCCTGCACAAAGCGTTTTCTGACGACTTCGACCACATCCACGGCTTTGCTTATGAACTTCCCGCGCGCCTTCACGCGAATGTCGTTGGCGCTTTCATTGAGTTGGGTGACGCATGCTAGAACATAGCTCATCGTCGGCTTTTTGCCGATGTATATGGTATCGTCGCGCCTCTTTTCCGCGCTAACCTGTTCACTTGGATTTTCTGTCATGTCTATGCACCTCGTTGTGTGTAATGCCTAACAATGAGATTAATAGGAATAATTATAAATGCTTGGATCCTAGAGCTTGAATTTGTCTGCTTGTTGCTATCCGAGTGGGCATCCGCAACCGATTTTGACTATTTTTTTCTCCTCGGCAGTGCCGCACGGATCAGCATCATCAACGGCTAAAACCACGCCTTTTGCCGCAGTGCATATGGCTGTCGAAGGGTCGCCGTTGCAACCGGTGTTGACCAAAACCTGGCATTCCTTGTTGAAATTTGCCCTCAGTTGCTGGTTACTTGAGAATGGGCTCCAAACTCCCATAAACACGGCTATAACGGAAATCAACACGACAACGGCTATAGCCAGAATCACCAGCATGTCGATTGGCAGTGAAATGCCTTTCATTTTCTTTGCCATAGTTATAATTCGCTGGCTTCTTTTAAATATTTCACCCGACCAGCGTAGAGCCTTCAAGGCGGCAATTTAAAATGTCCCCCATAAATGTCGTGGCAACGCTGCCGGATTTCACGCTTGAGCAAACGTGTGTCGCATAGTTGAATTCCAGCGGCGTGAACGGCAGACCTGTCGCGGGGTTGAGCGTATCTGATGGTACCAAGCTTTTGTCATCTTCGGACGAGTATTTTAGGTATGCGTCGGCGAGCAACGTGAAATCGATTGTCGTTGTCCTGACAACGCCGTCGCACGACCTTGACCTTGTCACGGTTCTCGTGCGCGCTTCATCGGGGCATAAGGGAAGCGTGTCGTTGACTGCGTCTGGATTGCATGTGCATGCCGGAGGGTCGTTTACGTCAGGGACACAGACATAGTAAGTTTCATCCTCTGAGTATGAGCACGAATAAGAACACGATGCGCTCTGCTGGTCTATATCGCCTGCTTGATATCCAGCTTTAATTTTTATCGAAGGCTCATCGACTTCTATCTTGGCGCTAAATTCTCCGCCGATGTTATTTTTGATGGATTTCACCCTGTTCAGGAACGGCTGGGCTATATTCGCTGACGCGAATACCTCCTCTGGCGTTGCGTAAGAAGGCTCTGGTAGAATTGGACAGCCCGACTCGCACGTCGAGGGGGCGTACATGGCACAGCCATCCCTTGCAACGGTTCCGGACGTCCTTGCGCCTGCCAGCGCGCTTGTTATCTCATCGGTCAGGCTGCCGCCAGCCAAAAAGTTTCGCGCGAACGCGAATATCTTGAAGAAGCTCGAGCTTATGCGCTGGTTTATTATGCCTGCCGAGTCGGCGGCGTAATAGATTGCCTGCTTCTCTATATCCTTGACAACTTTGAACGGCCTGTCACCGGTCACGTCAAAATATGTTGCATCTGACAGCTGTCCGAGAATTTTTAATTCTATCTCCGTGGGCTTTTCGCCTGTTAGGTCCTTGGTGTAATCGATGAGCGCGTATTTTCCCTCGATTTGCACGGTTCCCAACGCGCCGACTTTGCTCTTGATTCCTTCTGTCAGCTTGCTCTTTGTCTCGGCATCAGTCGGACCGTTTGGCGTCCATATCGCAACCCCATCTTTGCTGTGCGACTCGTCCGCGCCCAGGCCTGCGCGCCCGAGCTCCAGCGTGGCAGCCGACGCTGCGAAATCCATCCAGCCGTCAAAAGTCTTTTTCGCGAATTCCAGATGGTTCAGCGTTGAAAATGCTTCGCGCGCCCTGTAGGAATGCAAGTATTCCTCGGTCGACGTGTTCCTGCCGATGATGAACACCAGCGATATTCCTATGATTATCAATAATGGGGGCCCTATCGCAGCTAGCGAAAAACCTTTCATTTTTTTCTTCTCACCAATTGCATAGTTCATACACTACCT
>JAZDGV010000036.1:0-4213 GCA_043806535.1 Candidatus Aenigmatarchaeota archaeon | reverse complement strand
TCCCATATGCCCGTGGTGCCACAGGGCGATGGAATTCTTGAAGGAAAATAAAACCGAGTTCGAAGAAATCGATATCGCGGAAAACGAAGCCGCGGCGCAGGAAATGATTGACAAGTCAGGTCAGATGGGCGTGCCTGTCATTGAGATTGACGGAAAAATTATCGTAGGTTTCAACGAGCCCGCGATAAAGAAGGCGCTTGGGAAGAAATGAATTCGGCTGTTTTCTCGATTAAGCATAAATCTCTTGCCTTCTTATTTCATTCATGAACGCGCCTGCCGCTGCTGGACTGACTATTGCAAGACTGGACGGGAAATATGACAGGTCTTGGCACTACCCTGTCGCCGAATTCGCGGGATGGGGCGATCATATCCATTCCGTGGTCGGGGATTATGTCGCGTTCAAGGGAAAACTTGACCAGAATGAAATTGCCAAGATTCAGGAACGGATGTGTATACCTGATCTAAGGTTGGTAAAGGTCGAGGACCCGTTGAACGATAGCAGATTTATAAAATACGTCGTAGGCGCTATCGGGAATACCGAAAATATATACGAAGGTGTCTTGAACAGTCCAAGAGTGTTGAGAGAAAGCGCCTCAAAACTTCTGATAGAGCTTGGGCGTTCAACAGCAATTGAAGCGTTGTGCAGGGAACTGTACAATGTTGCCACGGCTCTCGAAAAGGAAGCGAACCCGGAATAATTACACGCTTAGAACTATCATCCCGTCTTCTGTTATCTCCAGCGGATGTATGTCTGTCGAGTGGTTTGTGTCACGCATTTTCCTTATCAGCAGGCTGCGCTTGTATTTTGTCAGCGACATGTACTGCAAAACTATCACCGCGTCGGCTAAAAACTCTACGACACCATACCTGCTTAAAGATTGCGAGTCTTCGGGGATTTCGGACGTTACGAGCACGGTTGTGCCCATGTCCTTCAGTCTTTTCAGCGTTTTGAACAGGATTTTGCGCGTCTCCAATTGCTTGAGTATGTACATCTCGAACATGCTGACCGAATCGATCACAATGCGCTTCGCGCCCATCTTTTTTATCTGCTCCTCAAGGTTGGGCACAAGCGTCTCAATCTCAAACGGCTCAAGCTCTATTATCTTCAACTTGCCCTGTTTTTCCAAATCTTCAATATTCCAGCCGAACCTTGTGCCGTGGTTCCTTATCCCATGCGCCGTCTCTTCCGTGGTTATCAATATGCCCGGCTCGTTGAAATTCTTGGCGCCATTGTAAAGGAATTGCGTTATGAATGTTGTTTTCCCTGTGCCCGTTTTCCCTGTCACCAGAATCGCCGAACTCTCGACAAATCCGCCCTCGACCAGCTCGTCCAATCCCGGTATGCCTGTCTTTACCCTCACGCTATCCCCATTAATTATTCGTTCTTGGCTTAAAATAAAGTTTATGGTTTCTTGAGCTGCGCCAGGTCGTCCTCGCAGTCGTTTATCTCGACGCCCAGGTTTATCGCCCTTTTCTCATAGTCTTCCATCATCCGCTTGAACGCCTCGCTGTCTATGAGCCTCTGGTAATACTTTTTCTCCACTATTTCCTTTGAAACCTGAACCTGTTTTCGCTCCCTTTTGAGCTTTTCCAGTTCTTTGAGCAGCTCTTTGATCTTTTCAGGTTTTGACTGCCTGTGCATGGAATCGATTTCCTCTTGGAGATACTTGAGCAGCATTGCCAAGCCTATGAGCAAAGGCGCCAGCCACCATATCTTCCATATAATAGCTATCCAATCCGTCCTGTAAACAGCAAACACTGCTGAAGTTTTTCCCACGTTCTGCCCCAGATCTGTCGCGACCGCGACAAACGACCAGTAGTTTTCGCGTGTGGTTATCCTGTATCCGCGCAGCGCATACATGCCATTCGACGTCTCTTCCAGCGCGGTTGTTTTGTTCTCGGAGTCCTGCATGAGAACAAGCAGCCCTGCCGCAGGCTCTTTGTTTGGGTATTTTGCCTGGATTATTATGTCAACGCTGTCGCCTACAGTTCCTTTCGGCGATACGACTTCCAATGTTATCGGGCTTGCCCCGACCTTGATTATCCTTGAAGCTCCGCCCGCATAACCTTCCCTGTCAGCATAGCATTTCACGACCCAGAAAGGCGTCGGATCGGTCTTTTGAATCTTGTAGCTTTCAAGGTATATTCCGCCCGTGGCAAGGTCCAGCAAATCGACTTTGTACCTCTCCGAGAAAAATGCGCCCACTTTCGCCAGCACAATCGTCTTGTCCTCGGAAAACACGCTGTCGCCGACAAGCTTGGGAAACACGAAACGACACTTCACAACCGCATCTTCCACGGGGTTTGTCCCTTCAAGCACTCTGATTTTTATCATTATGTTGTCGTTGTAGAAGAATTGCTCCATGTTCGCCGGAAGCAAAAACTCCACGTTGAAATAGCCGGACTTTCCGGTTTCCGAGAGCGTGATTGCCCTGCTCGCGCTTACAATTTCCTTGTTTTTTCCCATGGATTCGACAATCAGCCTGTACTCTCCCGCGTCGCCCGGCAATGTGTCCAGCGCATAATCGAAGCGCCCTGCCGCATCGGTTTTCACGATTATCGGCGGCGTCAGGGTTTTTTCGCCGACAAACCTTATCGACACATCATATTCTTCTGGCGCACCTGTCACGGCTCCGCTCACCATTATTGCGTCCCCGACCTTGTAATTCTGTTGCGCAAGAGCGACATCGATTCCCATGGCCGCGGCTTGTGGAAGCATAAGCGCAAAAAAGAGCAACAGCGCAATGGTGCTCAAGGCGTTTTTCATAGTAAAATCTTTGTTTTGGGGACAAATAATTATCGCTCTTCGTTCCGCACGCCCTCCACGCCAAGGCGGGTTTCGATTGGCGCATAGCCAAGCTTTTTTATGGTCTTTGCCAGCAGATCCCTGTTTTCGTGGTAGCAGAGCATTATTCCGCCTCCGCCCGCGCCGGAAAGCTTTGCGCCGCCGCCAATGCTTCTAACAGCTCCTGCTATTTTGTCTATGGCCGGTGTGGACACGCCAAGCTCGTAAAGCGTCTTCTGCGCCTCGTTCATCAGCTTGGCGATTTTTTTGAAATCCTTGATTCCAAGCGCGTTTCTCATCTCCTGCGCGTATGCGCCAAGCCTCTTGATCCTTGGATCCCTGTAGACTGCGCCCAGGTTTCTTATGTGCTGGATGAGTTCCCCTGTTGATTTCTCGCGCTTGCCCGCGTTCACCAGCGCGAAATTCTCGAGCTCGTAGGGCACTTCATTCTTCATGGAAGTGATTATGTTGGAATTCGTTTGGCGCTGGAACCAGATAAGACCTCCATAGCAGCATGCCGTGTTATCTCCGCCCGACGGGTTGCCATGTTGAAGCCTCTCGATTCCGAACGCGATATCGTTGATTCTTTCAAGCGACAGTTTTTTCCCGTTCAAGTCGGCTATGGCCTTTGTGAGAACGATCGCGAAAGCTGCCGATGAGCCCATGCCGCCGACATGCGGCGGTATGTCCGAGCTTAGCGCTAGCTTTGCCCCGGCGCTTATTCCCAACTCATTGAGTATCTTTCCTACCGCGGCTTTCTTGTAATTCATGCCGTTGGATTTCATCGCGCGAAAGAGCGCCGAGAAATCGTTTTTCCTTGCTCCCAATTGCCAGAGTTTTTCCATTTCTGCCGAAAACTTCATGGCTTCATCGGGTCGGAATCTCCCGCTGTTCATCCGCCTGTCGTTTACTGCGATTTTGTCGCTCTCCACTGCGGTAGCATAGCATCTTAATCCTATGGACGATATTATCGCAGGCTCGCCGTAAACGACCGAGTGCTCGCCTATCAGATGAACCTTGCCTGGCGCGGATACTTTTATCACAGTCACAGCCTCTTTTCATAGATTTTGTTGATGATTTTCTTTGTGTAATGCGTGATGTTCATGCGCTTCATCTGGCTCAGTGTGAACCAGCCGAGTTTTTTGGCGTCCGATGCCGCCCTGATTCTGCCTACCACCTCTCCGCAGAATACGTGCGCCTTGTGGCGATGCCCCACCTTTACATCATGGACGAATGCCATCACCGGACGCTTGGATATTATTCTAACGTTTCCTGCTTCTTCATGCACTTCCCGCTTGGCGGCATGCAAAACGGTTTCATTCTTTTCAACATGCCCGCCCGGAACGCACCAGTATCCGAGCTCCGGACCTTTTTTGCGCTTTACGAGCAATATTTTCCCGTCGCGTTCCACAACAATGGATGTCGTAT
>JAZDGV010000035.1:0-3750 GCA_043806535.1 Candidatus Aenigmatarchaeota archaeon | reverse complement strand
CTCGAGAAGAAGCAGGGCGGGTCGATAGAAGACACCGAATTGATCAAAGGAATAGTGATAGACAAAGAGGTTGTTCATACGGCGATGCCGAAGCGCGTTGAGAATGCGCGAATCGCATTGGTCGACTGTGCGTTGGAAGTTAAAGAACTTGAAACAGACGCGGAAATCAGGATAACTTCTCCGGAGCAGATGCAGGCGTTTCTCGCTGAAGAGGAAAAAATGCTGAAGGGCATGGTCGACAAAGTCATCAGCTCCGGCGCGAATGTGATATTCTCCCAGAAAGGAATCGATGATGTAGCGCAGCACTTCCTTGCGAAACATAATATTATGGCGGCGAGGCGCGTCAAGAAATCCGATATGGACAAGCTCGCGAGGGCGACAGGCGCGAAGGTTGTTTCAAGCTTGAGCGACCTTTCGAAAGAGGATTTGGGATTCGCGGGATTGATCGACGAGAAAAAGATAGCCGGCGAGCAGATGATTTTTGTCCAGAATTGCAAAGATCCTAAAGCTGTCACATTGCTGATACGCGGAGGTTCGGAGCATATAGTCGACGAGGCGGAGCGCGGAGTTAACGACGCTGTCAAAGGCGTTGCCGCTGCCCTGGAAGTAGGCAAGTACGTGGCCGGCGGCGGATCGACAGAGGCTGAAGTTGCAAGAGAGCTCAGGAAGTATGCGGAAAAATTCTTTGGCAAGGAGCAGCTTGCCGTGAATGCGTTTGCCGATGCCTTAGAAGTTATCCCAAGGACGCTTGCTGAGAACGCGGGCATAGACCCAATTGACATTCTCGTTGACTTGAGAGCGCAGCACGAAGCCGGAAAAGTTTATGCAGGCGTCAATGTTTACACAGGAAAAGTAGACGACATGCTGAAGCTGAATGTGATAGAGCCTCTCAAAATAAAGACGCAGGCGATAAAATCCGCGGCTGAGGTTGCCGAGATGATTCTGAGAATAGACGATGTGATAGCCGCGTCAAAGCTTGGAAAAGGCGCAGCGATGCCGCCCGGCATGCCGGGCATGGATGGCATGGAGTAGATTCTGGCTGATTCTGCAAAAAGGAGATAAAAACAACTAGTTTTCGGAGTTCCGGGCAACAAAAAGTTATAAAGGAAGGAAACCGAATTAATTATATGCCTGAAGAGGAGTTTGAAGTTATTGCACTGTCACCTATAAGAAAGCTGGAACGCAGGCTGGACCAGATGGAAGCCGGAACAGGCGTGCAGGAAATAAACAAACTCGTTGATGAAGTCATTGAACTTATCAAAGCCAACCAGCAGATTGTAGACGACCTGGTAAGGGCGAATCTTGAGCTGAGGAACGAGATGTCAAGAATACCGTCGAAAATAGACGAGCTTCTCGGGACACTGAACGAATTTGTCTCGCTGCTAAAATCCGCATCACAGGAAGAGGCGCCTGGCGCAGAAACGATGAAACCAATTGCGGACAGCCTGGTGCAACTGGTGGAATACAACAAGAAGGCGGTTGACTCCAACCAGGCGATGATAACGGCGTTGGACACTATCGACAAGCGGCTGAAACGGCTGTATGTGGTTCCGCAAAGGCCTCCTGCCGGCATGAACCAGATGATGCGAAGAACAATCTGAAGCCGCTCCGCGTTGGAAAAGTTTATATTGCGGCTCTGTCAAATCTTATAAAGGTATTGTGATGAAAACCGAAAAAATGTTCACCGATGTTTTTATTGTGGTGATAGCCGCGATACTGGTAATAACAGCCTATTTTTTGATATCAATGTCGAACGTTCTGTCGCCATCGGACAACGTCACGCGCGCAGTGCTCTTGCTGTCTCTGATGATGATAATATCGTCTGTCATACAGCTGGCGATATTGGCAACTGTGAGCAAGATTAGGGATAAGATGGAGAGAAAGAAGTGATTGGAATGAAAGGGATAACGCCTGTAATCGCATTGGTCATGCTGATGCTTATCACGGTCGGAATGGTGGGCATGGCTTACACGTGGTTCTCCGGGATGCTCACATCTTACACCGAAAAGACCATATCCATTCCGCCAGGCGGCGCATTCTGCTCAGGCAGCCCCGCTACAATAAGTGTCGTTGTGATGAACACCGGCGCCACCAGCGTCGTAACCCAAGCCGACTTGGTTTTGGTTGACGTTGATGGAACATTAATACCAAACACTAATCCCATTCCAAGACCAACTTTCACGGCCAACCCTGGAGAGGGAAAGATGGTTGTTCAAGGCTACAATTGTATCAGTGCGTGCTCGGTTGGTCCGCACACGGTAAGAATCGGAACTCGGGCTGGGGTTGTCGAGACAACGGCAATATGCAAGTGATTTGACATGCGCGGAAAACAGATTATCATGCTGAAGGACGCGCTTGTTGTAATAATAGCGTTCTTGCTTGTCTTGGGCGGGTATTTCCTGATTTCGATAATGAACGTTATTTCAAAGACGGACAATGCGACAAAATCCGTCCTGTTGCTTTCGCTCATAACAATCATATCAGCTGTCATACAGCTGGCGATATTGGCGACAGTGGACAAGATTAGGGATAAGATGGAGAGAAAGAAGTGATTGGAATGAAAGGGATAACGCCTGTAATCGCATTGGTCATGCTGATGCTTATCACGGTCGGAATGGTGGGCATGGCTTACACGTGGTTCTCCGGGATGCTCACAGGGCAGACAGAAAAATCCATATCTGTTCCGCCAGGCGGGATTTACTGCTACAAGACAGGCGCGAACAACAGGATCAATGTAGCTGTTATGAACAGCGGCGCGCAGAGCAACCTTTTGACTTCAGACTTTACGGTTTATTCCATAGATGGAAATACCTGCAATTTGAACCCAGCCGTACCAAACAATGATGGGGCTCTCTACGATGGAGCCGGCGCTGGATTGGTTCCTGGCAACACTTCCATAGTTCTTAGAAACAGGGACTGCACTTGCGCAGCAGCCAGCGGAAGTTGCACCGCGGGCCCGCACACTGTCATTATTGGCTCAAGGGCAAATGTGATAACGCAGACAGTTGTCTGCAAATAAGCGCCAAGCCGAACGCATGTGTTGTTTTCTGCAAGAGTTGGGAATATCTGGCAATGGATATAAGCGGCGGAGATTAATAATTTATCATGTTAAAGGGCCAGAGCGAGGTAATAAGCGCTGTTCTTCTCGGAGGCGTGATTGTCTCGCTAGTAGGCGCTGCGATGATGTGGGGCTCGCCGCTGGTTGAAAAGAGAACTTCTGCGATTGAAGCGCAGAAAAACGTCGCTTTCCTCACAGACCTCTACGAAAAAGTAAAGAGTATTTCCGAGACTTGCACTGGCACGTGCGTGGAAAGCATTGACATCTCAATAAAGGGCGTGTTCAGGGCTTACAATTATGAAGATTTTTATTACCTGCCATTAAGACCGGATTTGGTAGAATTGAACAACAACAGCATCACCTTCCTGACGCCTATTTCTAGGGGCATCTATGCCGACAACAGGTGGGTAAGCCTGAACGCCCCGAACATGTACAAGGTTGTCAACTACGGCGACGAGCCGGGCGTTGTGACAGTAAATGCGCACAAGGAGGGGGACACCTATGTTGCGCTCTACAAGATATGGTTCAGGGAGGTCGACACGGCTAAGAAAGGCTACAGGACAGAGCTTTTGCAGGGGCTTTCACTCAACGCGACGACCGGAAAAATCAAGATATCGTATGTTGGCAAATATATTAAGCCGGGGCAGGCATTCAACGGAAAGGACCTCGAAGTGACGAGAATCAAAATTGAC
>JAZDGV010000034.1:0-2397 GCA_043806535.1 Candidatus Aenigmatarchaeota archaeon | reverse complement strand
CTTTTCGCGCATTTTTCGCATTCCCGCCTCCGCCTGACAGAGCCTTCGGCTATCCTTGTCTCCATCACCTTGGTCTCTTCATGCTTGCAATAGGGGCAGAACATACCAACCAAACCCTATAGGTAGTGTTTAGTCGAACTGAAAAACACTACTTAATTGGCGCAAGGTGTTTAAATGCTTTTTCTTGTAACTGGTCCGTGATTAAAGATTTTGACCGACCGTCGAATATTTATACTACTTTATCCTACTTTATAGTATTGAATAGCATAACCAGCCAAACCAGCCTTGCCAGAACCGGACCAGACGGTCCGGTTCTTGCTAATTTTCTGCAAAAATTCCCAAAGGATTTATATCACATAGTAGGATATTATCTTACACGAAGAATAGAAGTTGTTAAGAACGCGCACAACTTCAAAGGCGGTCTTAAATGAAACAAAAAATATCGCTCACACTGTCCGATGATTTGGTAAAGGAAATCGACAGCACAATAGACAAACAAATCATCTTAAACAGGTCGCACGCAATAGAAATTCTTCTGAAAAAATCGCTCGCGCAGGAAAAAATAACGCAGGCGCTGATACTGGCGGGCGGGAAAGGAACAAAATTCCGCCCGTTCACATACGAGATGCCGAAGCCGATGATACCGCTTGCGGGAAAGCCTATATTGGAAAACATAATCGTGCGCCTCAGGAACGCGGGCGTCAAGAACATACTGCTTTCGGTGAGCTGGAAGGCGGAAAAAATAATTTCTTATTTCGGCGATGGTTCCAACTTCGGGGTCAAGATAGACTACATAATCGAGAAAGAGCCTTTGGGCACAGCCGGTCCTTTGATGCTGGCCGAAAACAGGCTCGACAAGGCGTTCTTCATGCTGAACGGCGACATAGTGTCGAACATAGACTATGAGGACATGATGAAATTTCACAAGCAGTCGGACGGTTCGATGACAATCGCGCTCGCCGAGGCGGACGACTCTTACAAGTACGGCGTGGTCGAAATCAAGGGTAGCAAGGTTATAGGGTTCGTGGAAAAACCCACAAAGGGAAAGGAGACGACAAACTTTGTCAACGCCGGGGTTTATGTTTTGACAAAGGACGTTTTCAAATATATAAAAAACGGGTTCCAACTTATAGAGAACGTGTTTCCGGTTCTCGCAAAGTCGGGAAAGCTCAATGGGTACGTCCATTCGGGTTACTGGGTGGACATAGGCTCATTGGAGTCGTATGAAAAAGTTCAGGGCGACTTGCAGAACGGAAAGCTGAATTGGCTTGCGTGATTCATAGGCGATTTAAATGAAATTTTTGGTTACTGGGGGTGCGGGTTTCATCGGTTCGAACCTTGTCGAAGCGCTTGTTCGCGAAGGGCATGACGCAGTTGTCATGGACAACATTCATAGCGGGAATGTGAAAAACCTCGGGAATCTTGATGTCGGTGTAATCCAGAAAAGCGTAGGCGACATCGACGCCAGCCTGGACGTTGATGCGATATTCCATCTCGGAATGCCGTCCTCGTCGCCGATGTACAAGAAAGAGCCTAAACTGGTGGGTCACGTTATAAATGATGCCATAGCGCTCTTCGAGTTTGCAAGGCAGAAGAATTGTAAAGTGGTTTTCGCATCCTCTTCCTCGCTCTACAATGGCTTGGAGCCGCCGCACAGGGAAACCATGGCGATCAAAGTGACGGATTATTACACTGAAGCGCGGCTCGGCGTTGAGAGGGTCGCAGAACTTTACAACAAGCTGTACGGCGTGAGCTCGGCGGCGATGAGATTCTTTTCCGTTTACGGCAAGAACGAGACGTCAAAGGGCGAGTACGCGAACATAATAACGCAGTTCCTGTGGAAGATGAAAAACAATGAAGCGCCTTTGGTTTTCGGAAATGGCTCGCAGACGCGCGACTTTACGTATGTGGATGATGTTGTAAGCGCGTGCAGGATTGCGATGGACACAAAAATCGGCTTTGACATATTCAACGTCGGCACGGGGCGCATGACGTCTTTCAACGAAGTGGTTGAAATTCTCAACAGAGTTCTCGGGAAGGAAATAAAGCCGCAGTACAAGCAGAACCCTATAAAGAATTATGTCGCGGACACGCAGGCGGACACGACAAAAGCGAGGAAAATATTGGGGTTCGAAGCAAAAATTTCTTTGGAAGAAGGCGCAAAGAAGCTTTTGAAATTTTATTGATGATATTTTTTCTTAGCCCGCTCGAGCATTTCCTTCTTTAATCCTATGAACATGCCTCCGCGCTTGCCCGCGCAATATGTGGATTCTCCCGGTTTTATTATCTCATTCAGCTCGTCGCTCTCGATGTCTATGTGAATTATCTTTGAATTGGTTTGCGCATCCTTGAGATGGACATACGCGTCGACTTTTATCGGAATTTTCGATTTTGCCG
>JAZDGV010000033.1:0-3259 GCA_043806535.1 Candidatus Aenigmatarchaeota archaeon | reverse complement strand
TTCCGGCTTTTCGCCTGTGGGATATATAGCAGGATGCGCTGGGTCGGACTTCTCTCCTTCATTGGGCTTTAACTCGGATTTCAGGAGAAGCTCATCGACAAGCGCCTTGTAGCCTTTCTGCTTCCCGAGCGACTTCAATATCGCCTGATAGCCGAGTTTCTCCGGAATCTTCTGCGAGCTTGTCCTCGGGTAAGAAATCAAGCCTGCTTCATACAGCGATTGCGCGATGTTCTGCGTCTGCATGGGCGTGAAGCCGAACCAGCGATAAGATTCTGATTGGAGTGTTGTGAGGTCGAAAGGCGTGGGCGGCTTTTGATTGTATTTCTTCTTCTCAATGCCCGTGAGCTTCGCTTTCCTGCCTTTGCAGTTCTCAAGTATCTTCTCGGCGTCAGATTTCTCCCAGAACTTCTCCTTTTCATGCGTTGCGACTATTTCCACGCCAGCCACATTGAGACGCATTTCCATTTCCCAATATGGCGTCGGCTTGAACGCCTTGATTTCCGCTTCCCTGTCCGCCAGGATTTTCAGCGAGGGTCCTTGCACGCGTCCTGTTGACAGGATAAAGAATCTTCCGGCCGATTTCATCGCAAGGCTTAGCGCCCGCGTGATGTTGATGCCGTAATACCAGTCGAGCGTATGCCGAGCTAATCCGGCGTTCACCTGCCCGAAATCCATGCTCTGCATCACGCCTGTATACGCTTCTTCCAAATCCGACTTTATCAGTGTCGAGAACTTCATGCGCTTTGCGCTCTCCTTGCCGCAGATGAATTTCAGTATGTTGATTCCTATCACATCGCCCTCGATGTCGTAGTCTGTGGCTATGATAAAGTCTTCCGCGTCCTTTGCCAACGCCTGGAGATTGTCGAAATACTTCTTGGTGTAGGCGCTCGCTTTCTTGAAGTATATCGGCTCCCAGTGTATGTCAAAGACAGGGTAGTTCCAGCCTTTGCTTGACTGTTTCAGACCGAACAAATGGCCAACCGCTGGCGCGACCATGATGCTCTTGCCGTCCCGCGTTATTGCATAGAAAGGAACGCCGTCAACGGTTTTGTTGTCCTGAACTTTTCCATCGGCAAGCGACTGAGCGATGCGTTTGGCGGACTGAGGCTTTTCCGCTATTATAAGTGTGTATTTCTCGGTCATCAGAATCCTTACTATATATAATAGGGAGGATTTAAATAGTTTTTCAACAATTGGTTTGCTGGAGTCTGAAAGCGTTAAATCTCTGTTATCCTATCTCATCATCAATGTCAGACAGGTCGTATTTAGAGCCTATCAAGGTCAAGCATGCGCAGCTTGGCGAGTGCCAGATAATCAAGGATGCTGTCGGCCTTGGCGGATTGTATATTTCGGTCGCAGGCAAGCGCCTGGCGAAAATGGTCGAGCATGCCGAGGTTTCATCGCGCATGGTCCCATTCAGCGAGGTTCAATCGCATATTGCCAAGGTCTACGAGACCAAAATCAAGGGCACCCTGGGCGGATTGCCAATAGAAGCGTACTGGAATGAATTCAGGAACACCATAGGAGGCGGCTATTACGGCAAGTTGTCTGTGAAGATAACTGTTGACAACGGCTCCGTAGTCGTCCGCATGTTTCCTAGCACGGAAGGGATAGAATACGAAGTGAAGCCGCAATTCCCCGCAGAACCAGCCGCTGGTATGAAAGAATCCGGCGCAACTGCGCAATCCATCAAAGATGTTGAGCAAAAGCTCGAAATGGCCATGCCGTCCAAGAACATGGGGTTCGACGAGCTTGCGGCCGAGCTGTTTGCGCAGAATCCGCAATAAACTTATTTTCTGGCTATCTTGATGCGCTCGCCGAATGGGATGCGCTCCGGCTTGAACCCCATTCTAACCGCTTTCTCCCACATCTTCTTGAAAAATTCGCTTTGAACCCGGTTGTATTGGACAGCGCCATTGGCATTGCACCTTATGGTGTACTGGATCTTGTCATCCACGCGGGAGTAGGAGAATTCAACTATAGGATTCCCCTGATAACTCAATATGGCGCTCAAATCTTCTTTGATGACGCCCTTTTCCACGAGCAGCTTCGTCCACATCTTCCTCTCCGCGACCGTGCACTTCTCAAGGAAGCATTTGACGCAATAATTAACGTTGCTCTTTGTTATCGCGCATTTGTCGCAGATGAAGTTGCTGCAGCCGCTGCACAGCAAAGGCGCTGACGTTTCTTTCAAGCAATAGACGCATTTCACAGACATAGAATCACGTATAGTATAACATAGTCGCCTTACGATTTAACGTTTTGTCCCAGAAAAGCGTCAAAAGCTTTCTTCACCGCCTGTTCCGACGTGTATTTCGGCTTGAACCCGAGCGACTTTATCTTCGTTATATCTGGCTGCGTCTTTTGCACGTCGCCCGACCAGCTTTTCCCTGTATACACAATCTTCGCAGTTTCGCCGGTCTTTCGTGCCATGGCTTTGGTTGCCATCTCCGCCATAGCCTTGATAGTGATAGTGTCTTCAGCGCCTATGTTCACTATGTTCACAGCATTATCCAGCGCCAGCGCTTTGAAAACTCCCTCAAGGCAATCGTCGATGTACACATAGCATCGAGATTGGCTGCCATCGCCGAGAACTTCCAGTTCTTTTGGATTTGTTTGGAGCTTCCTCGCGAAATCGAATACTGGGCCATGCGTTAAACCTGCGCCTGCGACATTCGCGAAGCGGAATATCCAAGCGCGAAAGCCTTTCAACGCACAATAAGAGGAGATAAGCGCTTCGCATTCCGCTTTCGAGGCGCCATACAGGGATTTCGGGCGCAATGGCGCCTCCTCCTTTGTCGGCGTTTCAGCGTTTCCGTAGACAAGCACTGAAGAGGCGAAGCCCAGCGCTTTGATGTTGTTCAGCGCCATGGCGTCAAGCAGGTTTTTCGTCATCTGCACGTTCTGGGCATATGAATTTTCCTGCGGGTTCGGATTCGCCGCGAGGTGGAAGACGAAGTCAAAGCCTTTCGCATTCCTCGCGACAAAATCCCTGTCAAGCAGGTCGCCATCAATGACGCGCGCTTTCGCGTTAAACGTTTTGCCAGCAGTCCTGTCAAGTATGGCCACATCGTTGTTTTCCAGAAGTTTTTCGACAAGGCGGGAGCCTATGAACCCAGCTCCGCCGGTGACAAGGATTTTTTTGCCTTTGAGTTCCATGAATCAATTTGACAAATAATACTTAAATTATGCGCCCGGTTATCAATCGAGATCCAGTTCCATGTAGGTCTCGTCGCATTTTCCGCGCTTCGGGCAATTG